>URLR01000041.1 GCA_900548815.1 uncultured Collinsella sp. | reverse complement strand
ACGAGATAGGAGTCCGTCTCGTGGGCTCGGAGATGTGTATAAGAGACAGCCTGTTGGCCGCTTCCATGATGCCGGGGCCGCCACCGGTGATAACCGCCACGCCGCGCTGGGCAATCTTACGGCCGACCGTGCGCGCCGCCTTGTAGGCCGGGTCCGTCTTGGGCGTGCGGGCACTACCGAAGATGGTCACCGCAGGCCCTAACTCGGCAAGTGCGCCAAAGCCATCGACAAACTCGGCCTGGATGCGCAGTACGCGCCACGGATCGGCATGCAGCCAGTCGGTCGACTCCTCGGGCGCCAGCAGGTTGGCGTAGGTGTTGTCCTTAGGAATCATGGGGCCGCGCATGACCACGGGGCCACGCCGATACGTCTCGTCGTAGGCCGGCTCGCCCTCGACGTTCTCATTCTTAATCATGGGTGCTCCTATCGAGAAAAAGAAAACGGGCGGGGTCGACGCCATGCGTCAAACACCCGCCCGAACATCAACTATTCGGTATGGTACCCACGATGCATCAAGTGCTTGCAAGCTATCGGTCAGCGGTCGTGCGGCCGGTGTCAGCAAATGTGACGACCGGCCGCCGCTCGCCCCTTGCCGTTGCCCGCGCTCTGCAAGCGCACGCGCCGCTCTTAGTAGTCCACCGCCGCAGGGCTGTTCATCCAGTCGCTCACAAACGCGCCGTAGCGGCCCTCGATAATGGCCTGGCGGGCACGCTGCATAAGGTTGAGCAGGTAGTAGATGTTGTGCATCGAAAGCAGGATGCCGCCGAGCATCTCCTTCTGCGTGACCATGTGGCGAATGAGCGCGCGGCTGTAGCCGCCCGTGCACACCGGGCAGGTGCAGGTGGGGTCGATGGGGCCATCGTCGTGCGCAAAACGCGCGTTGCGGAAGTTAAGGCGACCTTCACTGGAGAACGCCGTACCCATGCGGCCGGTGCGCGTCGGCAGCACACAGTCGAACATGTCGATGCCCACGCCCACGCCGCGCACGAGCGTGGTCGGATTGCCGACACCCATCAGGTAGCGCGGCTTGTGCTTGGGCATGTACTCACTCGCGAGCGGCGCCAGGGTCTCGAACATGGTCTCGTGGTCCTCGCCCACCGAGTAGCCACCGATGCCGTAACCGGGGAAGTCGCCGCACTCTTCCAGATGGCGCAGCGAACGCAGGCGCAGGTCCAGATGCATGCCACCCTGGACGATGCCAAAGAGTGCCTGATCATCGCGGGTGTGTGCCTTATAGCAGCGCTCGGCCCACATGCTCGACAGCTCAACGGCGCGCTCAACGTAGGCGCGCGTGGCGGGATAGCCCGGGCACTGGTCCAGCTGCATGCAGATGTCGGAGCCGAGCTTCATGGCGATTTCCATGTTGTCCTCGGGCGTCCAGAACACGTGGCGGCCGTCGTAGTCGTTAACGATAAAGCGCACGCCCTCGTCGGTGAGCTTGACGGCGTCGTTGTGGCTGAACACCTGGAAACCGCCGGAATCAGTAAGGATGGGGCCATGCCAGTTCATAAACTTGTGCAGTCCGCCCAGCTCGGCGATGGTGTCCTCGCCGGGACGCATGGACAGGTGGTAGGTGTTGGCAAGCACGATCTGGGCGCCGAGCTGTTTGACGGTCTCGGTAGGAATGCCCTTAACGTTTGCCTTGGTGCCCACGGGCATAAAAATCGGTGTCTCGATGTCGCCGTGCGGGGTGTGCAGCACGCCGGCACGCGCATGCGTCGTCGGATCCTCGGCGATCAGATCGAATTTAAAAAGGTTCTGGTCCATAAACTGGAACTCCTTGGTTGCGGTTCATACGCAAACCATTATACGGGCAACCCGCAAGGAGCACCGACTCGACAGAAACTGGCGCATTAAACAACTAGTCGTTAGGGACGTTCTTAAACGACTAGCCGTCGGGGACAGTCTTCAACGCCATCTTGCAAAGGAGTGTCCCAATCTGCCGACACTCAGGGACTGTCCCCAAGTGCCGGCAAGAGTGTCCCCTTCGACTAGTCATTTAAGAACGTCCCCAACGACTACATCAACAAAGGCAACGCCGATGCTCTGGCAACGTCAGCGAGCGGTCGCCAGAGCGAACAAGTTGGCATGAAAAGAGGGCGGCATAGACCTTCTGGTCATGCCGCCCTCTTTGAATGACAAATTGTCGCTCTGGTGACCGCGCAGCGTCGGCCCGTTACGGCGTTTGGTAAAACGCCGTAACTCCTACGGCCGCTGGCCCATGCCACCCTCGAGGGTGACGGTCTCGCCGTTCATGTACTTAAAGTCGGGACCGCAGAGCTGAACGACCACGCGGCCGATCTCCTTCTCGACGTCGCCGTAGTGGCCTGCCGGCGGCATGTGGACGTTGGCCTTGAAAGCCTCGGGGTAAGCATCCTGGAAGTTCTCGAGCGCAGCGGTCCAAGCAAGCGGGCAAACGATATTGACGTTGATGCCGTCCTTGCCCCACTCGTTGGCGGCAACGCGGGTCAGGCCGCGGATGCCCTCCTTGGCGGCAGCATAGCTGCACTGGCCATAGTTGCCAAACAGGCCGGCGCCCGAGGCAAAGTTGACCACGGAGCCCTTGGTCTCCTTCAGGTGCGGATAGGCCTTCTGCATGTACAGATAGGTAGCATACAGACCGGAGTAAATGGCCAGGTTAAACTGGTCCATGGTGTGATCGGCGATGGTCACGCCCGAGGCGCTGGCCTGAGCATTGTTGACGACAGCGTCGATGCGGCCGAACTCCTCAATGGCCTTGTCGATGACGTTCTGGACGACGGCCTCGTTGTCCTGACCAGCCGAGACATCGGCCTGAACAGGCAGAACCTTGACACCGTACTCGGCCTCGAGAGACTCCTTGGCGGCCTCGAGCTTAGCGACGTTGCGGCCGGTGATGACGAGGTTCGCGCCCTCCTTGGCAAAAGCGATATCGATGCCGTAGCCGATGGAGCCAGCGGAACCGTCCTTAAGCGTGGCCTTGCCGCCACCGGTGACGATCACGGTCTTACCAGTGAAAAGTCCCATACAAAGTCCTTTCAAATCGCGACGGGCACGCCCGCCGACTACGCGTATCCAACTTCACGCGCCAAAAGCTGAAATGCAACTTTAGCGGGTTCAAGTGAAAAATAAAGACCGCAGCAGGCGAACGGCACCACGTCGTTCGGCGAAGGGATTGTCAAGTACAAACTGGATAAAGCGGCCGAGTTATTGTTATCAGATCGAGCCATCGAACACGTTTTGAAACTTTGCTGCGGCGCGCGGGATGTCGGCGCGAGACTTTATCATAGGGTGACAAACAACGATGAGGAGCACATGCCTATGACAGACGAGCTGGACCCCCAGACTCAAGAGCATATTGATGATCCCGCAGACGTCACCACAGATACTGACGCTGTGACCTGCGATGGTACCGACGTCGACGGCCCCATCTTGGACGAAAGCGCTACGGCGGAAACCCCCGAATCAGAAAACGCCGATGAGCAAAACGACGATGCGCCCGCTCAGGGCGACGCCTCCGAAAAGGACGCCGCCCCGCAAGCAGCAGGCCCCATCGAGGTGTCTTCGGAAGAAGAGCTCGACGCCGTCATGGACTCCATGATGGATGCTGTCAAAGCGATGAAAGACGCCGTCGCCGATGCCGATATTGATGCCGAGGAAGAGGAGGCCGCCGAGGCGGCCTCGACCTTTGTGCCCGGCGAGACTCCGGTTGCCGACCAGGGCAGCACCATGCCCTCGTTTCTGCAGCTCGAGCACCCCACGATTGGCGCCGATGCGGTCGATCCGCACGCAGCAGGCTTTTCTGTGGTCGAGGGCGGTACCGGCAATATCGCCGCGCCGCAGGCTGCCGATGCGGACGCCGCCGACACCGCTCGCCCGACCGCCCCGCACTCCCCCGCCACGAGCCGCGAACTGGGGACCGCCGTCTCGAACACTGCGAACGCCGTGGGCGCCTTTATCGCCCAGGGTGCCTCGGCCATGCGCGAGATGAACGCCGCGAAAAAGGCACTTGCCGATGCCCGCGCCCACCTGGCCGAACTTGAGCAGCGCATTGCCGATCAGGCCGAGGAACTCGAGACGCGCCAGGATATCGCAGGCCGCTACGAGCAGATCGTCGCCGACCAGCGTCAGGCGATCGCCACAGCGCAAAAGACCGCTGCGGCAGCCGAAATCAATCGCGATGTCCATGCTTCCAAAGTAGCAGAGCTCAAGGGTCAGCTCGAACAAATGAAGACAGAGGATGACGCGACCGAGCTCCGCCTGAAGGCCGCGCTCGATGCCGTGGAGGCCCGCGAGGCGAGCTCGCGCGAGACCGGCAACCGCCTCGTTCGCCGTCTTGAGGATTCCAAGCGCATCCGCGACAAGGTGCAGGCCGAGCGAGACGCCGGCATTGCCGCCGCACAACAAACCGTCGACGCCACGCGCGCCCAGCTCGAGACACTGCGTCATGAGTATGCCGAGCTGCAACGCAATCCCTCGGCAAATCCCGCCAACTATACGGTGCGCACCAGCGAGCTCTCGATGCAGATCTCCGACACGGCAGATGCCCTGCGTAAAGCCGAAGAAGATGTCCCGCGTATCACCGCCGACCTTGAACACTCGCTTGCCGCAGCCGAGCAGGCCGTCGAACAGGCGCAGGCCCCCATTGCCGACGCCAAGCGAGCCCATCAGGCCGTGACGGCAGAGGCCGATGCCGCGCGCGACGAGCTGCAGACTGCAAAAACCGCCGCTGCAACGCGCCAGCGCGAACTGCGCGAGAAGATCGTCGCCGAGGACAAGGCACGCCGCGACCAAGAGCAAAGCATCGCCAACGCCCAAGCAGATGCCGCACATGCACAGTCGATCATCGAGCAGGCGACCGAGGTACATGACCATCCAGAGATCACTGAGTCGCTTGCAGGGTCCTTGGCCCGAGACAAAGCCGAACGCGCCGAGACCGAGCGCGAAGTCGCCCAGCTCGAGGCCACCGAGGACGCGGTGCGCGAGCGTACCCGCGACTCACGCATCAAATTCACCGGCGCCATCGTCTGCATCGTCGCCGCAATCCTGGTGATCATCGCAATCTGGCTGTTCGCAAGCAAGTAGTCGTTTAAGAACGTCCCCAACGACTACTTTTCGCCAGCAACGCAAACGCCGATGTTATGGCAGAGTCAGCGAGCGGGTCGCATTTGAGACAAGGTGACGTGAAACGAAAGGGCGCTGACCTTCTGGTCGCGCCCTTGAAGTTGAACGTCAGATTGTCCAAATGCGGCCCGCGCAGCGTCGGCCGGTTACGGCGTTTGTAAAACGCCGTAACCTACTGAATGAGCATGGCGTCACCAAAGCTGAAGAAACGGTAGCGCTCCTCGATGGCGGCGGCGTAGGCATCCATGATCTGGTCGCGGGAGGCAAGCGCGCTTACGAGCATCATGAGCGTGGAGCGCGGCACGTGGAAGTTCGTGATCAGCGCGTCGACCACGTGATAGGTCGAGCCAGGCATGAGGTAGAGCTGCGTCGTCGCGTTCTCGCGCACCACGATGTCACCGCGGCCGAGTGTATCGGCGCCGTCCTCACGGCCCTCAAAATAGCGCGCCGTCACAGCCGGATCGGACACCGGCGCGTCCGCGTCAAACGCGCTCTCGAGCGAGCGCACCGCCGTGGTGCCGACGGCGATCACGCGATGCCCCTCGGCCTTAGCCTTATGCACGGCGTCGACCACCTCCTGCGATACGTGGTAGCGCTCGGTGTGCATGACGTGCTGCGTAGGGTCGTCCTCCTCCACCAGACGGAAGGTATCGATACCGACCTCGAGCTCGACAGCGGCAAACTTCGCGCCCTTAGCCTCGATAGCCGCCATGAGCTCGGGCGTGAAGTGCAGGCCCGCCGTGGGAGCAGCGGCCGAATGCTCCTCCTTCATGGCGTAGACGGTCTGGTACTTCTCGGGATCGCCTTCGTAATCGGTAATGTAGGGCGGCAGCGGCACGTGACCGGCGGCGTGGATGGCCTCGTCGAGCGTGCGCGGCTCGCCGGCAGCATTGCAACCGGCCGGCTCGAAGCGCACCAGACGGCCGCCACGGCTATCGGTGACAAAGTCGATGACCTCGGCCGTCAGCACCACGGGCGCGCCCTCGGGCGCATGGGCGCCACCGGCGCGATACTCAATCTGAGCACCGGGCTTCAGACGCTTGCCCGGCTTGACCAGACACTCCCAAACATGGCCCAGCGGGTCAACATCCTCGCGGCGCTTGAGCAGCAGCGTCTCGACCACGCCACCCGAGCCGGCTTTGTGACCGATCAGGCGGGCCGGCATCACGCGCGTCTTGTTGATGACGAGCACATCGCCCGGCTCGATATAGTCAATGATGTCACGGAAGATGCGGTGCTCGACGGTACCGCCGTGCTCCAGCGGCGTTCCCGCCTGGGAGCCCTTGCGATCAACCACCAGCAGACGGCAGGAGTCACGCGGCTCGGCAGGCGCCTGGGCAATCAGTTCCTCAGGAAGGTTATAGTCAAAATCATCGGTACGCATAGACACGTCGGATACTCCTTATATAGCTAAAGTCCGCTCTACATCCTAGCAGGCTGACGTCCCAAATGAACTACTTTTTGGCGGCTTTGCGCTCGTCGCGGATACGGGCGCGGTCCATGGCCGCCTCGACAGCCGAGAAGCGGCAACCACAGTAGTTCTGCCGATACATGCCAAGCTCGCGCGAACGACGCGTGGCCTCGGGATAATACGGACGAAAATCGCGAATCACCGGAGTGAGACCGCGAGCGGCAGCCAGACGCTCCAACACATCATTGCAGGTTTCGAACAGCTGATACGGCGAGACGGCGAGCGTCGTGCCCACAAACTCAAACCCGCGCTCCTGGGCCACGCGGCACGCCTCGGCCAAGCGCAGGGCATAGCACGCACGACAGCGACGGGGTCGATCGGCGCCCAACGGGGCCACACCGGCCTCCCAGCGCTCGCAGTCCTCGCCTGCTTCAATGAGCTCGATGTCGCCATCAGCACACCACCGGCGCAGCTCGTCCAAGCGGCGCTGCCATTCATCGCGCGGCTGAATATTGGGGTTGGTCCAGCAAATCGTGGGCTCAAACCCCTCCTCGCGCAGCAGGCGGACCGGCTCCAGCGAGCACGGCGCACAGCAGGCGTGCAACAGCAACGGCTTCATCAACATCTCCTCTCCCACAATGATTTTTCTGGGACGGGGATTTAAAAATCATTGCGTACCTAATGATTTTTTAATCCCCGTCCCAGAAAAATCATCCCAAAAAGACTACCTTGCGAAAAAGCGAACGCCAAAGGACGTGTCCTCGCAGGCGACAATGCAGCGGTCGCGCAAAATGGTCCGCACGTAATACCAGTCGCCCACACAGCCCGACAAATGCAAGCCGGCCGCCAGGTAGCACAGCAGCGGATAGCCCGAAAACGCAAAGCCCAAGGCAAACGCCGCCGTCAAAACAACCGTCGGCGCCAGGCAAATGACCATGTACCGCCGGCGCGAATACACAACGCCCTCGGCGCAGGCATAGATCATGCATGTCTCGAGGTTCGCCCCAAAGGTCACGCGCGCACCGGCAGGCGCAAACAGCTTAAAGAACACCGCATGCACCAGCTCGTGTACGGCAAACGACGCCATCGAGACCGCAGCCAAGCCGACTGTCCAGCCCATGACCGCCGTCAAGCCACCCGCGTCAGCCGCATCCAGGTCCGCGGGTCCGCCCAGCAGCATGAACACCGGCACCAGGCACACGGCAAATGCGCCGAGCACGACCATCCCCCACACAAAGCAGGCGTGCAGAAAAACCTCGTCCTCAAACGCATGTATGTTGGAAATCTCATTCATAGCATCTTAGGATAGCGCCCCTGCCACGTACCCGCCCGCATGTGCGATAATGTCGAACGATATGCACGAATTGACCACCGCGTCGCCAGGCCTTGCGCCCGGCTGCGCCCTCACCATATGCGAAGGAGTCCCATGGCATCTAGATACTCCATGAACGACCGTCCCAGCTGGCCTCGCCGCGCCATCGTTACCGCCGGCGAGCCCTACGGCAACAAGGGCCTTCACTTTGGCCACGTTGGCGGCGTCTTTGTCCCGGCCGACTTCTTCGCCCGCTTCCTGCGCGACCGTCTGGGCCGCGAGAACGTTATCTTCACCTCGGGCACCGACTGCTACGGCTCGCCCATCATGGAGAGCTACCGCAAGCTCAAGGAGAACGAAGGCTACGACAAGTCCATTAGCGAGTACGTCGAGTCCAACCACTCCCGCCAAGCAGCGACCCTCAACAACTACAACATCAGCTGCGACATCTACGGCGGCTCGGGCCTTGAGCCGGCGGCCCAGATCCACAACGAGGTGACCGCCGAGATTATCGAGCGCCTGCACGAGCAGGGCACCATCTCCAAGCGCTCCACGCTGCAGTTCTACGACGCCAAGGCCGGCACGTTCCTCAACGGCCGCCAGGTCATCGGCCGCTGCCCCATCCAGGGCTGCAAGTCCGAGAAGGCGTACGCCGACGAGTGCGACCTGGGTCACCAGTTTGAGCCCGAGGAGCTCATCGCGCCCAAGAGCCAGCTCACCGGCGAGGTGCCCGAGCTGCGCCCGGTCGACAACCTCTACTTTGACCTGCCGGCCTACCTCGACTTTATGAAGACCTACACCGCCAAGCTTGCCCAAAACCCGCAGGTTCGCTCCGTGGTCTCCAAGACCATGGAGGAGTGGCTGCTGCCGGCTCAGCTCTACATTCAGAACAAATTCCGCGAGGCCTTCGACGCCGTCGAGGACCAGCTCCCCGAGCACACCGTGTTGGAGCCCGAGGGCAACAAGAGCAGCTTTACCGTCACCTTCCCCAGCTGGAAGGAGCGCGACGACGCCCACGCGGTGCTCGCCAACGGCGGCGTGCGCTTCCGCAGCGGCAAGGCGCTCGTGCCCTTCCGCATCACCGGCAACATCGACTGGGGCGTTCCGGTGCCCGAGGTCGACGGCGTGACCGACGTCACCTGCTGGTGCTGGCCCGAGAGCCTGTGGGCGCCCATCAGCTACACCCGCACCGTGCTCGCACGCGATGCCCGCGCCGCCGGCGTGACCGAGGGCGTCGCCGCCCAGGATGCCGCCCTCATGGGCGAGCCCGCCGCCGATTCCACGCAGGTCCCCGCGCCCACCTACCAGCACAGCTCGCTCGACTGGCGCGACTGGTGGTGCTCTGACGACGCTCAGATCTACCAGTTCATCGGCCAGGACAACATCTACTTCTACTGCATCGCGCAGACCGCCATGTGGGAGGCTCTGGGTTGGGACCTTACGCAGAGCACCGTCAGCGCCTGCTACCACCTGCTCTACATGGGCAAAAAGGCCAGCTCGTCCTCGCAGACGCCTCCCCCGCCGGCAGACGACCTGCTCAACCACTACACCTGCGAGCAGATGCGTGCACATTGGCTGTCGCTCGGCCTGTCCGAGAAGCCGGTGAGCTTTAGCCCCAAGGCATACGACACCCGCGTGACCGGCAAGGACAAGGACGGCAACGAGGTGCGCGCCTGCGACGACAAGCGCGTCATCGATCCGGCCCTTAAGGAGAGCGCCCTTTTGACCGGTGTGTTCAACCGCCTGGCCCGCAGCTGCTTCTACGGCGTCGCCGTCAAAGAGGGCGACGAGAGCCCCTATCGCAACGGCTGCATCCCCGCTGGTGCCGCCTCCGCCGCCGTGGTCGAGGCTGCCGAGCAGGCAGTTCTCGCCTTTGAGCAGGCCATGTACAAGTTCGAGACGCACCGCGCGCTCGCCGTGTGCGACGACTACCTGCGTGCCGCCAACAAGCGCTGGAGCGACGCCTCCAAGGCCGCCAACAAGCTCGAGGGCGAGCCGGCAAACGCCGCCATGACGCAGGCCCTGGTCGACGCCTTTACCGAGCTGCGCGTGGCGACCGTGCTCATGCACGGCATCGTCCCGGCCGGCTGCGAGCTCATCTGCGAGTACTTCGACGTCGATCCGGTCGCCTTCTTTAGCTGGGATAACATCTTTGCCTCCACGGACGAGTTTGTGGAAAGCCTGGGCGAGAAGCCTGGCGAGCACCGCGTGAAGCCGCTGCCCCCGCGCTTCGACTTCTTCAGCAAGCACGAGAGCCAGTACTAAAGCACGCCAGCAGCGGCGTGCCCGGAAAGTAGTCAATTTGGAACGGGAAGGAAAGACGGATGTCCAAGCCGCGTCGTCGTAAGCAGAAAAAGCAGGTTAAGCCCGAGCTCAAGCTTAGGCAGTTTGCCTCCACCGAGCTTTCCGACCAGCTTGCCGCCCAACACTCCGCCGCCGACCTGCCGCGCTTTATGGTCGACACGGTCGCCGGCGCCTATGCGCCCGCCGATGCCGAGCTCATGATCGAGGGCTTCGGCGCCGCGGCCACACGCCCGGTCACGCTGCGCGCCAACACGCTCAAGGCGACCGCCGAGGACATCGCTGCGGCGCTCGGTGCCGCCGGCATCGCCCACAACCCCGTCGCCTGGTACCCAGACGCCTTTATCCTGCCCGAGGCCCAGGTTTCCGATCTGTGGGATCTCGACATCTACCGCGACGGCAAGATCTACCTGCAGAGCCTGTCATCCATGATGCCGCCGTTGGTCCTGGGCGCCCAGGCAGGCGAGGACATCCTGGACATGTGCGCAGCCCCCGGCGGCAAGACAACGCAGATCGCCGCCCTCACCCAGGGACAGGCGCACCTCACCGCCTGTGAGATGAGCATTCCCCGCGCCGAAAAGCTTGAGTCCAACCTCCACCGCCAGGGTGCCAAAAACGTGCCCGTCATGCGTATCGACGCACGCGAGCTCGACGAGTTCTTCCGCTTTGATCGCATCCTGCTCGACGCTCCCTGCACCGGCACGGGCACCGTCATCAGCGGCAACGAGAAAAGTCTGCGCGGGCTCACCGAGCAGCTGCTTTGCAAGTGCGCCCGCTCGCAGCGCGCGCTTCTGGACCGCGCCATGGGTGCCCTCAAGCCGGGCGGCACGCTCGTCTATTCCACTTGTTCGATTATGCCGCAGGAAAACGAGGACGCCCTGCAAGAGGCACTCGACAAGCACAGGGACTGCGAGCTCATCCCCCTCGACGGCACGCCGAGCGAAAGTGAAACGCGCCGCGCCCAGGAAGCTGGCGAAGAGCCACGCGTCGAGAGCAACGCCCTCACCGAGGCCATCGCTGCCGGCCATGTCTCGGCCGTCGCCAACGGTATGCCCGGTACGCTGACCATTCCGCCTAGCCGCGACTTTGAGGGCTTCTACATCGCCCTGATCCGAAAACGCAGCTAGCGCACGGATTCAAAACTCAACAAGCTATCGCCGTGCGCGCTTGTCCTGCTGGTCACGGCACTGCTTAAGTGCCTCGCGCTCCTTGCGCTCGGCCTTTTTGCCTTTAATGGCCGTAACCACAAAGTAGATGACCGCGGCGGCTACGATTGCGCCCACACACAGGCCAATCGAGCCCAACATTGCTGTGAATTCCATTCCGCGTCACCTCTCTTTTTAACGGGACATTCAAGATAGCACCTCAATACCCGCCACCACAGCTCCTTCACGTTCGCCGGCCCTTCGGTCTAACGGATGGCGCGGCGGGGAAAAATCAACTCGTCAAACGATTTAGCAAGCACAACGCTGCCGGCGCCCTGCCGGCCATCATCGCATAGAATCGAGGATCCATGGATACCCTCAACGACCTAAACGAGCGCGTCGACGCCTTTGTCGGCACCAGCTCCTTCGACGCGCCCGCCGCGACTAACGACCAAGCCCCCATCGATGTTCCCGCCGAGGTTCACGAGGACATCGTCGCCTCGGTCGATTTTTCCGAGGTCGAGCTCGCAGACGAGTTCACCGAGCCCCAGGTAGCCGTGACCCCCAACGGACTGCTCCCCATGGAGCCGCTGCCCATCGACGGGCGTTTGCGAAAGGCGGCCCTTCGCATGCCCGACGAGATCGAGGAGGCCAGCGGCTTTACGCTCTTCGGTCGTCGTATCAAATCGCTCATCTACACCACCGACGTGGCTGTCATCCGCAACTCCAATGCCGATGCCGTCTTTGCCGTTTACCCCTTCACGCCACAGCCGGCCATTACGCAGGCGCTGTTGACCGTCGCCGAGTGCCCGGTCTTTGTGGGTGTGGGCGGCGGAACTACGACCGGTAAGCGCTCCGTACAGATGGCGGCCGTCTCCGAGATGCAGGGCGCGGCGGGCTGTGTGGTCAACTCCCCCGCCACTGCCGAGATGGTCGAGCACATCACCAACATCGCCGACATCCCCGTCATCGCCACGGTCGTTCGCTGCGACGACGATGCCCACGCCAAGGTGCGCGCTGGAGCCAAGATTCTCAACATCGCCGCCGGCAAAAACACACCCCAGGTCCTGCGTGAACTGCGCGAGCACTATCCCAACCTGCCGCTTATCGCGCCGGGCGGCAAGACGCCCGAGAGCATTCGCGAGACCATCGCCGCCGGCGCCAACGCCATCATCTGGACGCCGCCTTCGGCCCAGCAGCTACAGACCGACATGATGCAGCGCTACCGCAAGATGAAAGAAGACGCCACGCCCGTCATCTCGCGCGACGATGTGCCCATTATCGACCAGGTCGCCGCCGCCGAGGTCAGCCAGGTCGAGAACATGAATCCCGACGTGCCGATTCCCGACGAGGTTATCGAACGCGTCGCTTCGATCCACGATCATATCGAGGAGCGTCGCGCCAACCGTGGACTCAAGCCCTCGCTACACGGCTTCTTCTTCCGCGGAAAGAAACGCTAACCGTAAGAGCAAGGCCCGCCCCACAAACGTGAGGCGGGCCGTTTTCGTTTGAGCAATCGTGCGCGACGTGATGGGTCAAGTTAATCCACGCGTTTGTCACCCATAAAGAAGAGCGCCACCGTACCAGGTCCGGTGTGCGAACCAATCAGAGCACCGATATTGTTGATCTCAATCTTGCCTTTGAGCTGCGGAACTTGTTCCTCAATCAGCGCCGCAACGGCCTCGGCATCCCCGCGGCACGCCGAGTGCGACATGATGCACTTGCCCGAATAATCCGCACCGTCCTGCACGTGTTTCATCATGGTCTTAGCCATCTCGGAAATCGCGCGCTTCTTGGTGCGAATCTTCTCACGTGGCGACAGCCCACCTTCGCAATCGACCGTCATAAGTGGGCAAATCTTAAGCGCCGTGCCGATGATCGCGCTCGCAGCCGAAATGCGACCGCCGCGCAGGTAGCTCGACAGATCGGTCGAGAAGAACCAGTGGTGAAGGTTGAGTTTATGCTCCTCAATCCAAGCGGCCGTCTCGTCGAGCGAAGCGCCGCTATCGCGCACGTCGGCGGCATATTCCAGCAATAGGCCAAAGCCCGAAGACGCCGCCAGCGAATCGATGACGCGCACCTTGCCGCCCTGAGGATAGCGATCCGCGAGCATCTGTGCCGCAACGCAGGCCGATCCATACGTGCCCGAAATACCCGACGACAACGCCAGGTGCAGCACGTCTTTACCCTCGGCAACAAACGGCTCCCAAAACTCCTCGTACTCACCCACGCTCACCTGAGACGTCTTGGGCATGGCGCCCGCGGCAATCTGGGCAAAAAACTCGTCCGGCGTAATCGACTGATACAGATCGTCCGTATAGACAACATCGTCGATCTCGTAATGAAAACACACGACAGGGATATTGCGCGACGCAAAGAACTCACGGGTTCGGTCGGCGGCGGATTCACAGGTCAGGACAAAATCACTCATATGAGGCTCCTTAAGTACTACTGCGCAAATTATCGCACAGCAAGCCTAAATACGATACAAACGTCCACTATTTACCAATTCGAACCATTTGCATTGAATATCTTTACCACCATCGTCTCCACCGACCCCACGCATGAATATCTGAGAAATCACCCCCTTCGTCTCCACCCAACCGACACATCAACCTCAACTAAATCGATTTACCAAACCGTTCAGCCGACAATTCAGCCGCCGGCGCAAAATCGAAACAAAGCCAGCGCATACTGATAAACGTTTGACGCTGTTTATCAGTTTTACCAACCATATCGGAAGGTGTTTCATGGTCGCATTCGATCGCAACCCGCAAGACTTTAAGTATCTGCGTCTGCTGTCGAGACAATTTCCTACCGAGCAATCCGCGTTCACCGAGATCATCAATCTCTCGGCCATTCTCAACCTGCCCAAGGGCACCGAGCATTTTATGAGCGATGTGCACGGCGAGTACGAAGCCTTTATGCACATCCTCAACAACTGCTCGGGCGTTGTGCGCGAGCATGTCGACGAGATCTTTGGCGACACGCTCTCCTTTGACGAAAAGGGCGAGCTGTGCACGCTCATCTACTATCCGCGCGAGAAGATCGATCTTGTCCGCAGCCGGCGCGAGGACTCGCCCACCTGGTATAAGACCATGCTCGACCAGCTCATTGTGGTCGCCCGCTCGCTTTCGAGCCGCTATACCCGCTCCAAGGTGCGCAAGGCCATCCCTCGCGATTACGCCTACATCATCGACGAGTTGCTGCACACGCATCCGGATGAGAACAACTACCGCGTGCGTTATCACGAGCGCATCGTGGAGTCCATCCTGGAGACCGCCAGCGCCGACGACTTTATCGAGTCGCTTGCCTCGCTCATCAAGCGCCTGGCCGTCGACCACCTGCACCTGGTGGGCGATATCTTCGACCGCGGCGGCGGCGCGGCCAAGATTATGGACCGTCTGCTCACCTACCATTCGCTCGACATCCAGTGGGGCAACCACGACCTGCTGTGGATGGGTGCTGCGGCCGGTGAGCCCGCCTGCATCGCCACGGTGTTGCGCAACAACCTACGCTATGACAACTACGAGATTCTAGAGAACGATTACGGCATCTCGCTGCGTGAGCTTGTTGCCTTTGCCGATGCCACCTACACCGCCGGCGAGTCCATCACCCCGCTGATCAAGGCCATCAACGTGCTGCTCTTTAAGCTCGAGGGCCAGATTATCCAGCGCCACCCCGAGTTCGATATGACCAACCGCCTGTTACTCGACAAGATCGAACACGACACCGGCACGGTCACGCTCGCCGACGGCAGCGTGTGGCCGCTCACGACCAACGACTTCCCCACCGTCGACCCGGCGGACCCCTATACGCTCACGCCCCAGGAGCAGCACATCATCGACAAGCTCGTGTCCGAGTTTGTCACCGCCGATCACCTGCATCGCCATATCGATTTCCTCTATTCCCACGGCTCGATGTACAAGGTCACCAACGGCAACCTGCTGTTCCATGGCTGCGTGCCGCTCAACGAAGACGGCACCTTTAGCAGCATGAACTGCTTGGGCACCTGGCACGCTGGCCGCGATTATCTCGATTTTTGCGACCACATCGCCCGCCGCGCCTGGCGCGTGGGCGACCGCGACGCCCTCGACTGGATGTGGTACCTGTGGATTGGCTTTAACTCGCCCGCCAGTGGACGCCTGGTGCGTACCTTTGAGCGCGCCTATATCGCCGATAAGAGCACCTGGGTCGAGCCGATGGATCCGTACTTCACGCTTACCAAGTCGCCCTCGGTCTGCGATGACATCATGCGCGAGTTTGGCGTCACGCCCATGGCATGCTCGCCGACCGGCCACATCGTCAACGGCCACACGCCCGTTAAAACCACCAAGGGCGAGCAGCCCATCCGTGCCGAGGGCAAGCTGCTGGTCATCGATGGCGGCTTCTGCCGCGCTTACCATCCCAAGACGGGTATCGCCGGCTATACGCTCATCTCGAGCTCGCGCGGCTGCCGCCTCAAGTCACACCAGGCCTTTACGACGGTTGCCGAGGCACTCACGCGCAACGTGGACATCGAAAGCGAGACCAACCGTTTTGACCAAGCAGACCGTCGCCGCATGGTGAGCGACACCGATACTGGCGCCAAGATCCGCAGCCAAATCCAGGACCTGCGTCAGCTGCTCGATGCATATAGAAACGGTGCTATCGAGGAGCGCGCCTAGCACCACCCGCGGGGATTGGCTAAACTTGCTGAGTTTGTCATCCCCGCGGCGCTTCGGCGCCAGCTTAAGGCAGGTACCATGCAAAAGCTCCTTGCGCAGATCATGAAATTTGGCGTCGTCGGTGTCATTGCCACGGTTATCGACTTTGGCATTATGAATCTGCTCCACTACGGTCTGGGCCTCAACATCCTAATCGCCAACACCAGCGGCTTTATCGTCTCGCTCATCTTTAATTACGTCGCCAGCATGAAGTACGTGTTTGCGCACAAGGAAGGCATGAGCCGCCGCCGCGAGTTCATTATCTTTGTCGTACTGTCCGTGATCGGCCTGGCACTCAACGACGGTATCGTGCTGACACTCAACGCCGGTCTGGGGCTCGAGGCCAATATCGCCAAGATCTGCGCCACCGCGCTTGTCATGGTCTACAACTTTGTGACCCGAAAGATCTTCCTGGAGGGCGACGAGACAAAATAGCTCGAAACCCCTGCAGCATTACGGCGCCCACGGACGACGCGCACTCAGCGCAGTATCGTCCGTGGGTGTCGCTCGTTTACGGGCAAATTTTCAACGTTTGCGGATTAGCTCTTGAAAATTTGGCGAGTTCATATAGTTCTTGGCAAAGACCTTACGTTTCCCTTGTAAAAGCTCTAAAGTATCCTCTGCTCGATTCATCAACGCATTGGATGTGATTACGTGCGCAAGGCGCTGGCACAACCTCATACCAAGCAGTTCCTCAAGTTTGCCGTCGTGGGTCTTATCTCCTTTGGCATCGACTGGGGCATGCTCATTGCGCTCGTCGAGCTGTTCCACCTCGACTTTTTGATGAGCACCACGGTTTCGTTTATCACATCCGTCGTGGTCAACTACTGGCTCAGCATGAAGTACGTGTTCGACCACCGCGAGGGCATGAGCCGCAAGCGCGAGTTCACGATCTTCACCATCCTGTCGGTGATCGGCCTGGGTCTCAACGACCTGTACATGTTTGTGGGTGTCACGTTTTTGAGCATCGGCTACCAAGCCATGAAGGCCATCGCCACGTTCCTCGTCACCTGGTACAACTACTTTAGCCGTCGCTTCTTCCTCGAGGGCGCACGGTCGTAGCCGATTCACTATTTGCTTGAATGTATAACCGGTTGGAATTCCCATTCCAACCGGTTTTTTGTTTGCAGAGAGACCCGGCGACCCAGTCCCATTCGCATGAAAAACGGGCGGTCCGGATGTTGGTCCGAACCGCCCGTTTGGTGCGATATGTCGAGGTCCCTAGCCTGTTACGTAATACCAGACTACGTTGTCGCCGTCTGAGAGAACGTAGTTGCTGCAGGCCGTCATGGGCGTTGTGCCGTTGACGGAGTACATCCAGCCGCTCGTGCCGCCGTGCTGTTTCTCGGCCAAACCACCAATCGCGGAGACATACGTGCCGTACGACGAGCCATGTGCGTTGACAGAAAGGCCCAGCGCACACAGGGCATCGTAGACGGTAGCGCCTTCGTTAAAGGTAAAGGTGCCGCCAGAGGACACAGGATTGCCCACAGCGCTCGATGTGACCGAAACCGTTACCGTGACGTAGTTGGACTCCTGTGAGCCGCTCTGGCCGCCCGAGGAGGCGTTTCCACCATTAGAGGATGAGGCTCCATTAGACGACTGGCCACCGCCCGAAGAAGCACCGCCAGACACATTGGAAGTATCACCGGCTCCCGTATTTTGGGCAGCGGATTTATCGCCAGACTTCTTTCCGTCCTGGTCCTCGGACTTCTTGCTATCCGAGCTTTTATCCGATTCCTTGTTTGAAGACTCGGAATCGTCCTTGGCGTCGTTCGAACCCTTGGGCTCGTCTTTTGCATCATTCGAAGATTTGGAATCCTTGGAACTGGCCTCGCCCGAAGCGGCAGACGAGCCAGACCCCTTGGTGTCCTTGGCGACGACGCTCTCCCCCGTCACTGTCTCTTATACACATCTCCGAGCCCACGAGACGGACTCCTATCTCGT
>URLR01000040.1 GCA_900548815.1 uncultured Collinsella sp. | reverse complement strand
GAGATAGGAGTCCGTCTCGTGGGCTCGGAGATGTGTATAAGAGACAGGGGCTACACCATGCAGGTCGAGGAGGACGAGCGCTTCCTGACCACGCGCCAGGAGGTCCTGGATAAGCTCGCCGTCTACTGCGGTGGTCGCGCGGCCGAGGAACTCATCTTTGGCGAGATGACGACCGGTGCCGCCAACGATATCGAGCAGGCCACCAAGCTCGCCCGCAATATGGTGACTCGCTTTGGTATGTCCGACGAGTTTGGCATGATGGCGCTCGGTACCGTGCAGAACGCGTATCTCAATCAGGACACGTCGCTCACCTGCGCCCCCGGTACGGCCGAGCGTGTGGACGCGATTGTCGCTAAGCTGATCGAGGACGCGCACGATCGCGCCCTGCAGATCCTCAAGGAGAACAAGTTCAAGCTCCACGAGCTGGCTCGTTATCTGTACAAGAAGGAGACGATCACGGGCGAGGAGTTCATGAATCTCCTCACGCGCGAGAACCCGCTGATGCCCAAGCAGCAGTAACGCCGCGGCCGAGCCAGTAAACGCCGACGCCCCATTTGAGCAGCTTTCTCAAATGGGGCGTTTTGCTTGAGAGGGATGGAAATGAAGATCGTGGTGAGCGCCTGCTTGATGGGCGAGAGCTGCAAGTATAACGGGCTCGACAACTACCATCGCGAGTTGGTCGAGGCCTGCGAGCGTACAGGGACCGAGGTCCTCTTGGTGTGCCCTGAGGTCTTTGGGGGCCTGCCCACGCCGCGCAAGCCGTCCGAGATTGTGAACGGAGAGGTTCGTACCTGCGAGGGCATCTCGGTCGATCGCGAATTTCGCCTGGGTGCCCAACGAGCGCTCGATATGTGCGAGCAGGCGGTCGGGCCGGAAGAGATCGCCGCGTGCATCCTGCAGGACCGTAGTCCCTCGTGCGGCGCGGGTCGCATCTACGACGGAACATTCAGCGGCGCCCTTACGGCGGGCAACGGCGTCTTCGTTGATTTACTGCTCCGCCACGGTTATCGCGTGATCCCGGCTAGCGAGTTCGACCCCAGCATGCTGGAGCAATAAAAAACCACCACAAAGGTGCTGCTCCCTTGTGGTGGTTTTGGGCTAGGCCTAGATCGTGTGGCCGTAGGCGCTTGCGGCCTTGATGGCGGCGGCGAACTTTTCGTCGGTGAAGGGCTCGGGGTTTCCCTGCTTCCACTCGTTGGTGGCGTGTGCGAACTCGCACAGGGCCGGGATGTCTGCCTCGGAAAGCCCGACCTGCTCAAGCGTTACGGGCAGCCCCGTCTGCTTGTTGAAGTCAGCATAGCGCTTAAGGTTCTCGGTGTCGCCCGTGTAGGCGAACAACACCAGCACGCCCAGGCTTACGACTTCGCCGTGCAGGTAGGTGCCCTCACGCGGAATGCTGCAGGTGGCGTTGTAGAACGCGTGCGCCACGCTCGAGTTGTAGTAGTAATCGTTCTGGTTGGTCAGGTTCGAGACATAGCCCGTGTTGACCACGATGTCGAGCGCGATCTGCTTGACGGCCTCGGTCGACAGGTCCTGGCGCACGTCCTCAAGACCCTGGACGCCATAGGTAAACAGCGGCTCGGAGCAGGTGTGGGCGAGTGCCAGGCCAAGACCGGCGGTGTGCTCCAAATTACCGGCGCTCGTGGCGTACTCGACCTCGGGCTGCTTAGACAGGGCATCGCCCACGCCGGCCCAGAAGTACTCTGCCGGTGCCTCGGCGATGATCTTGGGGTTGATGAAGATGTGCGCCGGTCGGTTGGGGTACGAATAGCCCTCGAGCGAGCCGTCGTCGTTGTAGACAACGGCAATGGCGGTCGCGGCGGAGCAGTTAGAACAGATCGTCGGGACGGTGAAGACGATCTTCTTGAGCTCGATGGCTGCGGTCTTCACGGTGTCGAGCGCCTTGCCGCCGCCGCATGCGATGAGCACGTCGGCTTCCTGGCAGGCAGGGGAGTTCACGACCTTGGCGATATTGGCACGCGTACTGTTGGTGCCATAGACGCGCGTCTCCAGGACCTCGACATCGGTACCTTCAAGTGCCGCCTCGATTCCCGGCAGCGCCGCAGCCAGGGCTCGCTTGCCGCCAATGATAGCGACCTTGGTCGCTCCGTACTCGGCCAGTGCGGCGGGCAGCTCGGTAAAGCAATCCTCGCCAACGGTATAATCACTCATTCCAATCGTGCGCATGGCAACCTTCTTTCTTTCGATAAAGTGCTTTCAGGTATTTTGCTCCTAGAGAAGGTCCACAGCCGCGAGAAATTTCGAACGTATAAAACCAGTGTTGAGGGTTTTTCGCCGGCGCGGAACGTGCTAGCATACTCCGCATAAGCGTTGATGGGGACGAGTAGTCGGCCGTCCGCATGCTACAGAGAGCGGGGAGCGCTGAGAACCCGTGCATGCGACCGATGAAAATCACCCCGGAGCTGCGGTCCCAACGGACGTGCCGCGCAGGCTCGTCTTAGTAGACATCGCCGAGATGGTCGTCGATACAGGCCAGCCGAGTAACGGATGCGAGCGCGCGAATACGCGGGCGAGGGCATCTAAGCTGGGTGGTTAAGCGAAGAGCTTTTGCGGGCGTGCAGCCCGTTTTGTGGCGCTTCGTCCCAGCTTGCAGGGACGGGCGCTTTTTTGGTGCCCATCGGGCGTGCGCGCCCACGACATGAAAGGGGTACCGTGGCAAACGAGTACAAGCAGACGATGAATCTGCCCAAGACCGGTTTTCCCATGCGTGCCGGTCTTTCCAAGTCCGAGCCCAAGCGACTCAAGGACTGGCAGGACAACAAGGTCTACGAGCAGGTTCTGAAGAAGAACGAGGGTCACAAGAAGTTCGTGCTGCACGACGGTCCTCCGTACGCCAACGGTCCGATCCACATCGGCCATGCCATGAACAAGATCTCCAAGGACATGATCAACCGTTACTGGATGATGCAGGGCTATGAGGTTCCCTATGTCCCCGGTTGGGACTGCCACGGTCAGCCGATCGAGCACAAGGTCGAGGAAAAGCTCGGCACCGAGAAGTTCAACCAGACCTCCACGGCCAAGATCCGCGAGCTTTGCAACGAGTTCGCTGTCGAGAACATCGAGCTCCAGAAGGCCGGCTTCCGTCGCTTGGGCGTGCTTGGCGACTGGGACAACCCGTATCTAACGCTCTATCACCAGCACGACGCCGCCGACATCGAGGTCTTCAAGGCCATGTTCGATAAGGGCATGATCTATCGCGGTCACAAGCCGGTTCACTGGTGCAAGCACTGCCACACCGCGCTGGCCGAGGCCGAGATCGAGTACTCCGACGAGACGAGCCCGTCCATTTTCGTGCGCTTCGAGATGACTTCCAAGCCCGCCGGCCTCGAGAACTTCGACGGCCCGGTTGACTTTATTATCTGGACGACCACGCCGTGGACCATCCCCTCCGACCAGGCCGTTTCCCTCAAGCCCGGCGCCGCCTACGTTGCCGTTGAGCACGACGGCCGCGCCGAGGTCATGCTCGAGGACCTGGCTCCTAAGTGCTGCGAGGAGTTTGGCTGGGAGTACACTCCGGTTATGGTCGACGGCAAGCCCTATGTGGTTCCCGCCGAGACCTTCCACCACATCCACTACAAGCAGCCGATCTTCGACGGTGTCGAGGGCGTGGCGCTGCTGGCCGATTACGTCGGTGTCGATGACGGTACCGGTATTGTCCACAACTCGCCCGGCCACGGCGTCGACGACTACTTTGTCTGCCTCAAGGAGGGCATCACCGACATCTGCATGCCGGTCGATGACGACGGCAAGTTCTACACCGGCGAGGAGTTTGGCACCGGTGGCCCCTTCAGCGGTATGGACACCGATGAGGCCAACCCGCACATCATCGAGTTCCTGCGCGAGCGCGGTACCCTAGTCCTCGAGAAGAAGATCACGCACAGCTATCCGCACTGCTGGCGCTGCAAGCACCCGGTGCTCTTCCGTGCTACCGACCAGTGGTTCGTCTCGATGGACAAGACCGGTTTGCGCGAGCAGGCTGGCAAGGAGGTTCGCGAGAACGTCAAGTGGTATCCGGCCCATGCCGCCAACCGCATTGGCGCCATGGTCGAGCAGCGCCCCGACTGGTGCATCAGCCGCCAGCGCAACTGGGGCGTGCCGATCCCCAGCTACACTTGCGCCGACTGCGGCGAGAAGGTCATGAACGATGCCACGCTTGACGCCGTCATCAAGCTCTTCCACGAGAAGGGCTCCGACGCCTGGTTCACCGATGCCCCCGAGAGCTACCTGGGCGAGGCCTGCGTCTGCCCCAAGTGCGGCGGGCATCACCTCAAGGCCGATAAGGACATCCTCGACGTTTGGTGGGACTCCGGCGTGTCTTGGAAGGCCGTCTGTGAGTATCGCCCCGAGCTGGAGTACCCGGCGGATGTGTACCTCGAGGGCTCCGACCAGCACCGCGGTTGGTTCCAGAGCTCGCTGCTCACCTCGGTGGGTGCCAACGGCCACGCTCCGTACAAGGCAGTCGTCTCGCAGGGCTTCACGCTCGACGGCCAGGGCCGCAAGATGTCCAAGTCGCTCGGCAACGTCATCGACCCCAACAAGGTCTGTGACGAGATGGGCGCCGACATCATCCGCCTGTGGGTCGCCTCGGTCGATACCAGCTCCGACGTTTCCATCGACCACGAGATCCTTGCTCGTACGTCCGATGCCTACCGTCGTTTCCGCAACACACTGCGCTTCTTGCTCTCCGAGCTCGAGGGTCAGTTTGAGCCCGAGACCGACGGCGTCGCCTTTGCCGACCTGCTGCCGCTCGACAAGCTCATGGTTGCCCGCCTAACCCAGGTTCAGGCCGAAGTCGACGATGCCTACGCCAGCTACGAGTTCCCGCGCGCCTACCGTGCGCTCTACGACTTCGTGGTTACCGAGCTCTCCAACGTGTACCTCGACGCCCTGAAGGACCGTCTGTACTGCGATAAGCCCGGCTCGCTCGAGCGTCGCAGCGCCCAGACCGTGCTGGCCGAGCTCTTCTCGATGCTCATGCGCGACCTGCAGCCGATCCTGTCCTACACGGTCGATGAGGCCATGGCATATGCGCCCGCCGGCTGCGTCGACCACCAGAAGTACGCCGCGCTGCTCGATTGGTACAAGTCGCCCATCACGGTCGACGAGGCCAATGAGTTTGAGGGCGTGCTCGAGGCTTCGCTCGAGCTCCGTAGCTCCGTGACCAAGGCCCTTGAGGATGCCCGTTCTGCCGGCACCTTTACTAAGAGCCAGCAGGTCCGCGTCAAGGCGGTCGTTCCCGCCGAGATGTACGCGCTGCTGACCGGCGACAAGGCCGTCGACCTGGCCGAGTTCTACATCGTCTCCGATGTTGAGCTGACCCAGGGCGAGGAGCTCTCCGTTGCCATCGAGGCTGCCGAGGGCGAGTGCTGCGACCGTTGCTGGAACTATCGCACCACCGTCGGCAAGTACAACGGCCACGCGCATATTTGCAAGCGCTGCGCCGATGCTTTGTAGGTTACGGCGTTCGTAGAACGCCGTAACCTACCGACGCTGCAAACGCCCCTAAGCGGCAATCTGACGTTCAATCGTCGGTCGCGTACCAAAGTACGCTTCCCTCCTCTTTCACGTCACCTTGCTCGCTTAGGGACGTTTTCGCTGTTGGTGACGATAACGCGGCGTTTCCATTGCTGGAGCTAGAGGCTTTCTTTCGACTTGCGTTTTTAGTCGAAAGCTATTAAGCGACATTCCGTTATTCGGAATGTCGCTTTCGTTTTTAGCTGGTTATTTCGCTTGCGTTGGTGGATATGTCGTGCGTTCTGCGTATGGCAATATAAGATAGTTCTTTGTATTAAACGTAATTCGATGATCTTGAGGGTAGGGGATTTCTTTGGGTCGTGCTGGGGATATGACGCCGCCTTTGCGTTGGCGGTTGGGTGTTGCTGGTGGGGTGGCGCTCGTTGTGCTGCTTGTTGACCAGCTGACCAAGCTTGCGGTTCGTGCCGTGGGCGAAGCTTTGCATGTGACTGTCATCCCCGGTGTCATCGACTTTATGTTTGTCCGCAATATCGGTGCTGCCTTTAGTATGGGCGAGGGGCATGGCATCGCGTTTGCCGTGCTGGCGTTGGCGGTCATTATCGCTATTGCCGTGTACCTCGTTCGTGCACCCCAGCTCGCCCATCTTGAGGTTGTGGGCATGGCGATGGTTGCGGGCGGTGCTATCGGCAACGCTATCGATCGTTTGGCCTTTGGCTTCGTGACCGATTTTATTGCCACCACCTTCGTCGACTTCCCCGTCTTTAATGTGGCCGATATCGGCATTACCTTGGGCGTCGTGCTCGCCCTCTTCGGTTACATGTTCTTGAGCCCCGCTGCCCGTGAGGTCGATGCGACCGCCGAGCTTAACGCCCGTGACGAGGCCCGCGCTAAGCGCAAGGCCCAGCAGCGTGGGGAGCGTGCCCGCAAGATTCGCGAAAGGAATGAGCGCTAATGGCCGACATCCATATCCTTGTTGCCGACGATGCCGCTGGTCAGCGTCTTGACGCCTATCTGGGCTCCAATGACGGCTGCCCCACGCGCTCTGCCTGCGCGCATCTGATCGAGGGAGGCGCCGTTGCCGTCAACGGTGAGACCTGCCTGTCAAAAAAGTATGCCGTGCGCTCCGGCGACCGCATTTCGGTCGATCTGCCCGAGCCACACGACCCGACCGACGTGATTCCCGAGGCCATTCCTCTCGATATCCGCTACGAAGACGACTACCTTATCGTGCTCTCCAAGCAGCGCGGCCTGGTGTGTCATCCCGCCCATGGCCACGAGAGCGGCACTCTTGCAAACGCTCTGGTCTACCACTGCGGTATCGATCATCTTGGTACCGTGCAGGGTGAGGACCGACCCGGCATCGTGCATCGCCTGGATCGTGATACCTCGGGCCTTATGCTCGCGGCAAAAGACGACGACACCCAGCGCGCGCTTCAAAATCTTATCCGCACGCGCACGCTCGACCGTCGCTATATCACGCTCGTTCACGGTCACATCGCCATGGACGAGGGCACCATCAATACCGGTATCGCCCGTTCCACGCGCGACCGCGTCAAGATGGCGGTTTCCGATGACCCCTTTGCGCGCCAGGCCATCACGACCTTTAAGGTCCTCGAGCGCTTCGATTCCACGCGTTTCGACGACGGCTATACGCTCGTCGAGTGCCACCTGTTTACGGGCCGCACACATCAGATTCGCGTGCATATGCGCCATATCAACCACGCCTGCGTGGGCGATCCGCTCTACGGTAAGTGCGATGCGCGTGCCGATCAGGGTCTGACCAGGCAATTCCTTCATTCCTGGCGCGTCGCATTCGACCATCCCGTGACGGGTGAGCGCATCGAATGCCGCGACGAGCTGCCTTGGGATCTCGCTGCGGTTCTTGACGACCTGGCCCCGCGCTCGCTTGGCCGCACCGCCGCCGGCGACGACATCGTCCCGCAGCTCGGTCTTCTCGAAGCCTAGCCAGTATTAGGTGGTTTCTTGAACTCGGTAAGCCTGCGGTAAGATATACGATTGTTTACGTTACGCGTTGCTGGGAGCCTGCATGCTCGCCTTTTTACAAACCAACACACCCATCGTGATCTTCAACCAGATTGTCGTCACGCTGCTCACGGTCTGCTTTCTGTACCAGGTGGTCTTCTTTGTCATTGGCGCTCTTCGTGGCGAGGTCGCGCCTCCCAAGGCCAAAAAACTCCATCGCTATGCCTTTTTTATCGCGGCGCATAATGAGGAGGCCGTGATCGCCAACCTCGTTCGCTCCATCAAGGACCAGGATTATCCGTCCGAGCTCATCGAGGTTTTCGTGGTCGCCGATGCCTGCACCGACAACACGGTGCAGCTCGCGCGCGAGGCCGGTGCCATTGTTTACGAGCGCAATGACCTGGCCCGCAAGGGCAAGAGCTGGGTCATGGACTTTGGCTTCGACCGCATTCTCAACGAGTATCCCGACACGTTTGAGGGCTACTTTATCTTCGATGCCGATAACGTTATCTCCCGCGATTACGTTTCCAAGATGAATGATGCCTTTGACCAGGGCTTCCATGTGGTCACGAGCTATCGCAATTCCAAGAACTTCGGCAGCTCGTGGATCTCGGCTGCTAATGCCACGTGGTATCTACGCGAGGCGCGCTTCCTCAACAACGCGCGTAATATCTGCAAGACGTCCTGCGCTGTTTCGGGTTCGGGCTACCTCATCTCCGCCAGCGTTATCGAGGGCATGCACGGTTGGCAGTTCCACACGCTGACCGAGGACATTCAGTTCACCACGTTCTGCGCCATTCACGGCATTCGCATTGGCTATGCGCCGGCGGAGTTCTTTGACGAACAACCCGTGACGTTTAAGGCGTCCTGGAAACAGCGCATGCGTTGGACCAAGGGCTTCTACCAGGTGTTCTTTACTTACGGTAAGCACTTGGTCAAGTCGACCTTCCGCTACCATCGCTTTGCCGCCTACGACATGTTCATGACGATCGCCCCGGGTATGCTGCTGTCGCTCATCTCGATGCTCGCCAATGCGACGTTCCTGATCGTGGGTGGACTCTCGCACGGCTTTTTGGCTACCGAAGTCGAGATGCAGGCCTGTGCCGCTTCGCTCATTATGACCTTCGCCATGATGTATCTGACTTTCTTTATCCTGGCGCTGCTCACGACTATCTTTGAGTACAAGCACATTCACTGCGCGCAAAAGTGGCGTCTGGTGACTAACCTGTTTACCTTCCCGATCTTTATGTTCAGCTATATCCCCATCACGGTGGCCGCGCTGTTCCTGAAGGTCGACTGGGTCCCGACGCAGCACGCCGTCAGCGTTACCCTTGACGAGGTCATGCAAGGCGCCAAATAACCACCACCAAAACCACCGCAAAGGGGACAGGCACCTTTGTGGTGGTTTTTGCTTGTGAGCAGCTGCTCAAGGAGGTTTTCGATGATCTATATCCCGTTTTGGATTTGCATCTTTGCCGGCGCGTGGATTGATGCCCGTGAGCGGCGGTTTCCCAATGAGCTTGCCGGCGCATGTGCCGTGATGGCGTTGGCGGGCGTTTGGCTCGACCTCGGTTTGAACACAGCGCTTGACCACGCCGGTCTTGCGGTCATCGTCTACCTTGGCCTTGTGCTTACCGAGTCGCTCTGGCGTAGAGTTCGCCACGCTCCTGGCATTGGCATGGGGGACGTCAAGGCACTCTTTGCCCTTTGTACCTTCGATCCCCTGGGCGGCGTTGTCGCGTTTGCGGTTGCGCTCCTGACCCTTGCCGTCGCTTGCCTCATCGCAAAATCGCGCTCCCTGCCCTTGCTCCCGTTTTTAGTGCCGATTTTTGCCATAATCGAGGTCGTGGGCTGCACATTGTAACCGATTGCGCATCCTTCTTAAGGAGCATGCCATGGCATCTAATCAAGAAACGGCCGTCATTAAGGCGCGCATGGACCGTATTCCCTCGGCGTTGTCGCCCGAACTAGTCGAGCGCATTGTCGCCGATCGTGCTTCGGGCTATGTCAACCCGTATCGTTGCAACGATGATCAGGTCATTCGTCGTATTGATCGCGCCGCCGACAAAGGCACGCTTATACGTCCGGCGTTTATGCGCGATACTGAAAAGATACTTCATCTTCCGGCGTACACCCGTTATGCAGGTAAAACGCAGGTCTTTAGCTTCCGTAGCAATGACGATCTGTCACGCCGCGGTTTGCACGTGCAGCTTGTGTCTCGCATTGCGCGCGATATCGGTCGCGCCCTGGGGCTCAACTGCGATCTGATCGAGGCGATTGGCCTGGGCCACGACTTGGGACACACGCCTTTCGGCCATGCCGGCGAGCGCTTCCTCAACGATATCTATCATGAGCGTACGGGGCGTTATTTTTTCCATAACGTGCAGTCGGTCCGCGTGCTCGACGCATTGTATGGCCGCAACGTGTCGCTCCAGACGCTCGACGGCGTGCTATGCCATAACGGCGAGTACGAGCAGCGTGTGTTTGAGCTCTCGGACATGAGCTCCTTTGACCAGTTTGATCAGGCGGTTGAGGATTGCATTGCCACGGGCTATAGCGCAATTGAGCATCTGCGTCCCATGACGCTCGAGGGCTGCGTCGTTCGCATTTCGGATATTCTTGCCTACGTCGGTCGTGACCGTCAGGATGCGATCGCGGCGGGCCTGCTTTCGCCCGACGCTTTTGATGATGGCCGGGGCGGTGCCTACAACAGTTGGATCCTCACGCATGCCTCCATCGATATCGTTGAGCACAGCTATGGTAAGCCGCGCATCGAGATGAGCGAGGACCTGTTTGAGGAAATTCGCCGAGCCAAGCGCGAGAACTACGAGAAGATCTATAGCAAGGGCGGTATCGAAGGCGATTCCGAGGCGGAGCTGCGCGAGGCGTTCGTAAAGCTCTACGACCGTTGCCTGCAGGATATAAACGAAGGCGACGAGTCCTCTTACATCTTTAAGCACCATGTTTCGCGCATAGAGCAGCAGCTTTCCTACTACGACCGCACCTATGACTGGCAGGACGACAAGGATCAAGCCGTGGTGGATTACATCGCGAGCATGACGGACGGTTATTTCTGTGAGCTGACGAGCAAGCTGTTCCCGGGTCTGGAGTTTCCGCACCGTACCTATATTAACGAACGGTAGTTCGTATATATTCGGTATACTTATTAGTGAAAAACGTTTTTGATTGATGCACGGGATGGCTATGGACGACCTTTTTTCTGCCTCGACGCGCGAGCGTTCCTTTAAAAATGCGCCGCTTGCGGTTCGCATGCGCCCCAATTCGCTCGACGAGTACGTGGGTCAGCAAAAGGCCGTGGGCAAGGGTTCGTGGCTGCGTGCGGCAATCGAGCATGATGTGCTATCGAGCGTGATTCTGTATGGGCCGGCCGGCACGGGCAAGACGACACTGGCCCACATTATCGCTAACCATACCAAGAGCGAGTTTGTCGAGGTCAGCGCCGTGACGGGCACCGTGAAGGACTTGCGTCGCGTGATTGACGAGGCAAAGACGCGCCTGAATACGTATGACCGCCGTACCATCTTGTTCATCGACGAGATTCACCGTTTTTCGAAGTCGCAGCAGGATGCGCTTTTGCATGCGGTTGAAAACCGTACCGTCATTATGATTGGCGCCACGACGGAGAACCCGTACTTCGAGGTCAACTCGGCGTTGCTCTCGCGTGGTCGCGTGGTGGAGCTTGAGCACTTAAAGGACGAGGATATTGCGACGCTCATCGAGCGTGCACTCGAGGCACCGCAGGGTCTGAACGGCAAGTTCTCGGCCGATGAGGATACGGTTAAGACCATTTGCACGCTGGCCGCGGGTGATGCGCGCTCAGCGCTCACGACGCTTGAGCTTGCGAGCGAGATTGCCGTTACGCGTCCCGATACCGAGGGAACGCCAGTGCCGGCGGCGGGGGAGCGCTATCCCATCACCGTGGATGACGTGAAGATTGCCAACCCGCGTCGTGGCTTTTCGTACGACAAAAACGGTGACATGCACTACGACATTATCAGTGCGTTTATTAAGTCTATGCGCGGCAGCGACCCCGATGCTACGATTTATTGGCTCGCGCGCATGATCGATGCAGGAGAGGATCCTAAGTTTATTGCTCGCCGCATTATGATCCACGCTTCCGAGGACGTCGGAAACGCCGATCCGCAGGCGCTTTTGGTGGCACATGCCGCGTTTAAGTCTGCCGAGGTCATTGGCTATCCCGAATGCCGCATTAACCTGGCTCAGGCTGCGCTCTATGTTTGCCTGGCGCCTAAATCCAACGCGTGCGAGGCTTCAATCGATGCGGCGCTGGCCGATATCCATTCAAGTGGACTGCGCGAGGTGCCTAGTTATCTGCGCGACCGTCATCGCCCGGGCAGCGACGAATACGGTGTGTATAAGTATCCGCATGATTATCCCGAAGGCTGGGTCGATCAGCGCTATTTGCCCGAGGGACTGGAGCGCGGCGCGTTCTGGCAGCCTGCCGGTCGCGGTTGGGAAGAGTGGCGTGTGGAGCAAAGCGAACGCGACCGTAGCGGGAATGCTCCGAAGTAGCTACTGATTATTTTGTCCCACGATCTCACGCTTGGCATGTTCAGTCCCCTTTGGGGTACCATGAAGAGCGTCTGTATTTCGATTCCTTCGGGAGGCTTGTATGAGTCCCATTCAAATCGCCCTGCTGCTGCTCGCCGTTGCCGGCGTGTGGGCTGTTATCGAGCTCGCGCTCACGCTGCGCAAGACCCGCACCGTCGTCGACTCGCTCGACAAGACGGTGAGCGACCTTAACAACACGCTCGCCGAGGCACAGCCCGTGGTGGCAAAGCTCGATGGCGCTGTTGATGAGCTTACCCCGGCACTTGCCCAGGTTGAGCCGCTCCTCAAATCGAGCAAGACCGCTGTGGACGCTCTGACGTCCAACCTCGTTGAGGTTGAGGCGGTCGTACGCGACATCTCCGAGGTTACGGGCAGCGTGGCCGATGCCAGCAATGCCGTATCGAGCGTGACCGACTCTGCCGCCGGCGCCGTGCAGAAGCTTTTCAATAAGGTGAAGGCTCCTGCAGCCGACGCCGATCGCAAGCTCGCCGCTGCCGCCGCCGAGGCCGAGCAGCCTACCGAGCGCGTTCTGATTGGCGAGGCTGAGGACGAGGCCGCCGATGGTGCGGATGCGGCTCAGAAGCCCGCAGCCAAGACTGCTCAGTATTACACCTATACGACCGCCGAGACCTCCGAGGAGTCCTGCGATGAGTAGCGAAGCAACCTGCCCTATTACGCTGAGCGTTGCCGGTGATCCGCGTCTTGCGCGCTTGGTGCGCATGACGGCCGCCAACGTCGGCGCCCTGTGCTCTATGTCCGTCGATCGCATCGAGGATATTCGTATGGCTGCCGAGGAAGCCTTCATCTTTGGATGCACGGCCGTTGATTCCGACGATATCTCGATCAAATTCGATGTCGACGAATCCCATGTGGGCATGACCTTTACCTTTGGCGACCAGGCGACTGTCGATGAGGATGACCAGGCTGCCGTGTATGCCGAGCTCATTTTGGCGAGTGTGTGCGACTCCTACGAAAAGACTACAGCGCCCCTGATGCTTTCCCTCGACCTCAAGGCGGATATCTAATATGACCGAACGTTCCCGGAGCGGCAAGACCGCTTGGGACAAGGAGAAAACCCGCGAGCTTTTTCGTCGTTATAAAGAGACCGGTGATCCGGACGCACGCGAGCAGCTCGTCATGTCCCACATGAACCTGGTAAGGTTTCTTGCCAACAAATTTAAGAACCGCGGCGAGCCGCTCGATGACCTTTTGCAGGTCGGCTATCTGGGCTTGCTCAAGGCTATCGACCGCTTTGACCCCGAGCGCGGGCTCGAGTTCACCACGTTTGCCACGCCCACCATCCTGGGCGAGATTAAGCGCCACTTCCGCGACAAGGGCTGGAGTGTGCGCGTGCCGCGTCGCCTGCAGGAGCTCTCGGCCAAGGTCAACCAGGCTACCGATAAGCTCACCAACGAGCTACAGCGTTCGCCTAAGGTTGAGGAAATCGCCGATTACCTGGGCGTGACCGTCGACGAGGTGCTCGAAGCTATGGAATCGTCCTCGGCCTATACCTCGGTGCCCATCGAGGCTCCCGGCGCGTCTGACTCCGACGATGCGCCTTCGATTCTCGATCGCTACGCCGACGACGACAACGAGCTCGACTTTACCGATGACCGCCTGGTGATTGAGGAGGCCATCCGCGATTTCTCGCCGCGCGAGCGCGAGGTAATCGAGCTGCGCTTCGTGAAGGGCATGACCCAGATCGAGATTGCCAAGAAGCTGGGCATCTCGCAGGTGCAGGTCTCGCGCCTGCTGCGCCGTACCCTTAAGAAGATTCAGGACAAGATTGACCCCGACGGAGTGATGGTTCGTTCATGAGTGAGCACCCCCAACAAACCGACCGTACGCTGCGCGATACCCGTATTCTGACACTGCGCATTTGGGGCGTCGTCGGCTGCATTGTCATTGCCGCCGTCATCTTTAACCTTATGGGCATCCTGGCACCGGTTATCGAGTTTTTGGCAGTCGGCTCCATCATCGCCTTTGTGATGTCGCCGATCACCAACTGGCTCGAGCACCATGGTGTGAATCGCGGCATCGGTTCGCTCATCGCGCTTATTGTGGTCGTTGCCGTGCTCGTCGGCGTCGTTTGCATCTTGTCGCCGATTCTCTTTGGTCAGATCATGGAAGTCCTGAGCCGCCTGCCCGAGCAGCTTCGTGTTGCTGGTGGCGACCTCAACGAGATGATCTCGCATGCCAAGACGCTCAATAACACGCCGCTCAAAGAGTATCTGGACGATAACCTTTCTTCGCTCGTTACGGTGGCGTCCAAGTATGTCTCACAGATTGCCACCGAGCTCGGTCGCGGTGTATTCCCGCTCATTACCAACACGGCCTCGCAGCTGTTCGTCATCTTCCTGGGCTTGGTGCTTGCCTACTGGTTGGCCTGCGACTATCCCCGTATGCACCACGAGGTCTGCACCATCATCGGCCAGGAAAAGGAGACCTCGTACCGCTTTATGGTCGCGATTCTTTCTCGCTCGGTCGGCGGTTATATGCGCGGCATGGTCGTGACGTCCATCTGCGGTGGCATCCTCGCCTTTATCGGCTTTACGCTCATTGGCCATCCATATGCGGCACTCATGGCCATTTTTACCGGCATCATGCACTTGGTCCCGGTCGTCGGTCCCTGGGTGAGTGCTGCGATTGCCACGGTGCTCGGCTTTATGTTCAGCCCGATGCTGGCGTTGTGGACTCTTGTCGTGACCATGGTGGCGCAAAATGTCACCGACAACGTCATTTCGCCTAAGGTTATGCAGAGTTCGGTGCAGGTGCATCCCGTTATGAGCCTGACGGCCCTCGTTATTGGTTCGGCGCTTATGGGTCCCATCGGCATGGTCATCGCCATTCCGCTGTGCGCGGCCCTCAAGGGCATTTTCGTCTACTACTTTGAGAACGAGACCGGCCGCCAGCTCGTGGCATACGATGGCGCCGTGTTTAAGGGCACGCCGTATCGCGATGCCGAGGGCAACCCGGTCGCCGCCTACGACGCGCTTGGAGACGATACGTTCATCTATGAGTCCGAGCTCATTGGCAACGAGACCGCACCGGAGGCTAAGGCTATGCCCAAACCAGAACTCGATAATCCCTGGATTAAGCTCTCGGGTCTTCAGCCCGACGCGACAGGCTTTTTCAAGAATCCCTTCGCCAAGGATGACGATTCCAATACGGACGACGACACCAAAACCGGCATCGACGGCTCCATGGACGATTCGGATTCCAAATAGGCCTGTTAGCGTTTCTTGATGTTGTAAAAGACAAGAAACACGAGCAAAGCGATTGATAAGGGGCCGGCTACATAGAAATAGAGAATGTCAATTGCGCGTAGAGGGCAATAAGCGTTGTCGCCGGACGTCACTGCATACAGTACGTAGCCAAATGCTGGTTGGTTTGCGTACCATTGGGAGAAGGCCAAGAGCGCTAAAAGTACTACTACCAGAAGTGCATTCAGGATAAATCGTTTGCTTTTCATCGATCGCTCCTTCCGGGTGAACTTTATTATGTAATTCTACAGCAGTCATTTGTTATTCAAAGAATTTGACTGTCCTAAATAACATGCACTTTCGCTGGAGGGTCGCTGTTTGGCGGCCCTCTTTTTTGCGCTGGGGCGGCGGGATGGTAATATCGTTACGTTTGAACTGTTTCGATATGAAACCGAGGAGATTCCCTCTATGAGTGCTGACTACCCGTCAATGACTACGGCCGAGATTCGCTCTAAGTTCCTCAACTTCTTTGAGGAGCGCGGTCTTAAGCTCTATCCTTCTTCGTCCCTCGTCCCCGACGATCCTTCGCTGCTGCTTGCCAACGCCGGCATGAACCAGTTTAAGGAGTACTACCAGGGCAAGAAGACCATGAAGGAGATCGGCGCGATCTCCTGCCAGAAGTGCGTCCGCACCAATGACATCGACTGCATCGGCGAGGACGGCCGTCACCTGTCCTTCTTTGAGATGCTTGGCGACTTCTCCTTTGGCGGCGTCTCCAAGCAGCAGGCCTGCGCTTGGGCCTTTGAGCTCATCACCAAGGAGTTCAAGCTGCCGCTCGACCGCCTGTACTTCACCGCCTTTACCGAGGACGACGAGACTCACGACGTGTGGCGCTCCCTGGGCGTTGCCGAGGATCACATTTCGCGTCTGGGCGAGGACGACAACTTCTGGGCCGCTGGCCCCACCGGCCCCTGCGGTCCGTGCTCCGAGATCTACTTTGACATGGGCGAGGAGGTCGGTTGCGGCAGCCCCGACTGCAAGCCCGGCTGCGACTGTGACCGCTTCCTTGAGTTCTGGAACCTTGTGTTTACCCAGTACGACCGCCAGGAGGACGGCTCCATGCCGGAGCTGCCGCACCGCAACCTCGATACGGGCATGGGTCTGGAGCGCATGGCCGCTATCATGCAGCACAAGACCGCTAACTACGACGGCGATCTGATGCAGCATCTCATCAAGCTCGGTGAGGAGATCAGCGGCAAGACCTATGACGCCGACGATTACTCCGGTGCCAGCCGTTCTCTGCGCATCATCGCCGACCACTCCCGCGCTGTCGACTTTATGATCTCGGACGGCATCCTGCCCGGTAACGAGGGTCGCGAGTACGTTCTTCGCCGCCTGCTCCGTCGTGCCGTGTTCCACGGCCGCCTGCTGGGCATCGAGGGCGCCTTCCTGACCAAGTTCATCGACGAGGTCAACGCTCAGATGGGTGAGGCCTATCCCGAGCTTCTCAAGAACGTCGCGCTCGTCAAGGGCATCGTCGCCTCCGAGGAGGAGCGTTTCTCCACGACGCTCGACAACGGCCGCGTTTACCTGGATGAGGCCCTGGCCGCGCTCGCCGAGGGCGCTGTGCTTCCGGGCGACGTTGCCTTTAAGCTGCACGACACCTTTGGTTTCCCCATCGACCTGACCGTCGAGATCGCCGGCGCTGCTGGCCACGACGTCGACATGGACGGCTTCACCGCCTGCATGGAGGACCAGAAGGCCCGCGCCCGCGCCAACGCCAAGGGCGACGCCTGGGGTAGCTTCAACGACGTGTGGGTCGAGCTTTCCGACAAGGTTGCTGCGACCGAGTTCGACGGTTATGACAACGACGTCATCGAGGGCGCTAAGGTTGTCGCCATCGTTCGCAACGGCGAGTCCGTCGAGTCCGTTGCCGCCGGCGAGGATGTCGAGGTTGTGCTCGACCGCACCCCGTTCTACGCCGAGATGGGTGGCCAGCAGGGCGACGCCGGTGAGCTTTCCGCCGAGGGCGTTTCGCTGACCGTTTCCGATACCAAGAACCACAACGGCCTGTATGCCCATGTCGCGCATGTTGCCGAGGGCACGCTGACCGTCGGTGCTACTGTGACCGCCGCACTCGACGCCGAGCGCCGTGGTTTCCTGCGCCGCAACCATACCGCCACCCACCTGCTCGACTCCGCGCTTAAGCAGGTCCTGGGCGAGCATGTCTCCCAGGCCGGCTCGCTGGTGACGCCCGAGCACCTGCGCTTTGACTTCACGCACTTCGAGGCCCTGTCTTCCGAGCAGCTCAAGGCTGTCGAGGACCTGGTCAACCAGCAGATCTTCGCTTCCAAGCCGGTCGTGACCCGCGTCATGGGCATCGACGAGGCCAAGGCCGCCGGTGCTGTCGCTCTCTTTGGCGAGAAGTACGGCGACGTCGTCCGCGTCGTCTCCGTAGGCGCCGAGGACCAGCCGTTCTCCCGCGAGCTCTGCGGTGGCACGCATGCCGCCAACACCGCCGAGATCGGTCTGTTCAAGATTATCTCCGAGTCCTCCACGGGCTCGAATGTCCGCCGTATTGAGGCCGTGACCTCCAAGGGCGCTCTCGATTACATGGCCGACCGCCTGGCGCTCGTTGACGCCGCCGCTGCTGCGCTCAAGTGCCGTGTCGACGAGGTTCCCGCCCGTGTGGAGAGCCTGCAGGCCGAGCTGCGCGAGACGTCTAACAAGCTCAAGAAGGCTCTCACCGGTGGCTCCTCCGATGCGATCTCCAGCGCCATCGACGGCGCTGTCGCTGTCTCTTATACACATCTGACGCTGCCGACGATAAGGCTCGTG
>URLR01000039.1 GCA_900548815.1 uncultured Collinsella sp. | reverse complement strand
CTTATCGTCGGCAGCGTCAGATGTGTATAAGAGACAGGGTCCATACGCTCGAGCGCGTGGCGGCGGATGGCGCGCTGCCCCGCCGCGGCTTTTCGCTCATCTGCTCGGTCGACGAGGAAGACTTTATGCGAGGCTCCGAGGCAGCCATCGATGCCGGCTGGGTCGGTTCGCGCGAATGGGTGCTGGACACCGAGCCCACCGACGGACAGATCCAGGTGGCGCACAAGGGGCGTACGTGGTTCGAGATTGAAATGGCTGGCGTGACGGCGCATGCGAGCCAGCCGTGGAAGGGCGCGGATGCCGTCGCCGCCATGGCCGAGGTCGTGTGTTCGCTCCGTCGCGCATTTGCGGCGCTGCCCGCGCACAGTGAGTTGGGGCCCTCGACCATTACGTTTGGCCAGATCGAGGGCGGCTATCGTCCCTATGTGGTGCCAGACCATGCCAAGGTCTGGGTCGACATGCGCCTGACCCCGCCAACCGACACCGCAGCCGCGGTCCGGATGGTGGAGCAGGCCATTGCCGCAGCGGAGGCCGCCGTTCCCGGTTGCCATGGCAGCTACACCGTGACGTGCGACCACCCCGCCATCGAGCGCGACCCGGTCTCTCCCCTTCTAGCTGCACTCAAGTGCGCAGCAGACGATGTAACGGGCACGGACACGACCGTCGGCTTCTTTACCGGCTACACCGACACCGCCGTCATTGCCGGCAAGACAGGTAACCACAATTGCATGAGCTACGGTCCCGGCTCGCTCGCGCTCGCCCACAAGCCCAACGAATATGTGCCCCACGCCGACATCGTTCGCTGCCAGAACGTGCTCACCGCGCTCGCCGACAACACACTCTGGAGCGCGGATAGCCAAGTTGGGGCATAATAAGCCGCGAACAAACCGACTCGCGCGTTAGGACCGCCCATGAAAGCACTTCCGTTTCCCTGCATCCGCCCGGCTCAGGACCGCGTGCTCGAAGCGCTGCCGCAGATGGGCGGCATCTTGAGCGGCAACGACGCCCTGCGCGGCGCCATTGCCGATGGCCTGATGCTCAAAGACCCGGGTGCGGCGTATTACGTGTACGAATGCTCGGGCGAGCCGGGACGCGTGACGGGTGTCGTGGCGATTTGCCCGGTTAACGTGCTGACGGGCAGCGACGAGGCTGCTGCCGAGAGCGTCGACGCACTCGCCGCTGCGCACGCGATCGCTGAACTCAAAGTTCAGCCTCGTCCCGTGTCGCTCGCCTACGAGGCCTCGCCCGTCATGGACATCATCCTGGGCGCTGCCAAAGAGGGCGCCTCGCTCTACGCCGTCACCGATCCCGCGGGCATTACGCACCGCGCGTGGGAGGTCAAGCGCGAGGACGCCGTCGGAGCCATCCGCGCTATGCTCGACCAAGCACCGGAGCCGGCACTGGCCGACGACCCCGCCTACGCCGCCGCTCTGACCGGGGCGTCGCAGCTGCTGGCCGATGAGGCCCGTGCCGCCGGAACGTACACCGGCAAGGAGCCGTTCAACTTTACCGTTGCCGCGCTCTTCCCCGCCGCGCAGGTCAGCGGCGCCGCGCCGCAAGTTCCGATAGGTCTGCTCACGCACCAGGTCGCGCGGTTCTAGCAAGACCAGACCGCCCAGCACAAAAATCGGCAGCTCAACAAACAGGGGGGCGGAGATGCAGCAGGTACATGCATCTCCGCCCCTTTTGCGTCGAGAAGTATGCCGGCGACCCGTGCCGTCGCGCTCGCGTTATCCGCGCTGCGGACCCGCAGTAGCCACGAGCGGTTCAAGCCCCAGCTCGCGCGCATAATCTTCCTGCGTAAAGACTTCGACCAGCTCAAACGTACCGGCCTCGTCGTCAAACACGAAATGCAGCACCGAGCAGTTGCCCGGCACGCGATCGCGCTCATCAGCCGCCGCACCCTTCACGTGGTCCAAAAACTCCTTGATAGCCGAACCGTGGCTCACCGCGAGCACGCACTCGTGGTCCGGACGTCGCATAAGATCGGTTATCGTCGCCGCCATGCGCTCGCGCACCTGCATCTGGCCCTCGCCGCCAAACTGACGATAGAAATCTCGCCACGGGCGCTCGGGCATAAGCATCACGCGCTCGGCCTCAAAGTCGCCAAAGAACCACTCACGCAGACCGTCCAGGCGCTCGTACGCCAAGCCCGGCCACAGGTTGGCGATAGTCTGCTCGGTGCGATGAAGTGTGGAGGTGTAGGCATGATCGGGTTCAATGCCGCGCGCACGCAAGAACATGCCGGCACGCGCCGCCTGGTCGCATCCCAGCTGCGTGAGCGGCGAGTCACTCCAACCCTGAATAATGCGCTTAAGGTTGAATATTGTCTGCCCATGACGAACCAGATACAGGTCTTTATTCATAGGGGTCCTTTCGTTCGTTACCAATCAAGGAGCGAAAACGCACCGTCGCAATAGCCAAAATGAAGCACGGCACCGTTGTCGGGTAGCTCTCCCCTGCCAGTCACATACTCAAGAAACTCCTGGCAGGAAGAGCCGTGGGAGACTGCCAGCACACAGTCGTGCTGCGGCCTGGCCATGATGTGGGACAGCGCCGCGACCATGCGCGACTGGAGCTCGCCTTCAGACTCGCCACCAAAGGCCACCGGATAATCACCCCAGGGCTGCGGCGGCATCTCGCGATTTGATGTACCCTCCAGCGAGCCCAAATGCCACTCGCGCAGGTCATCGACCAGCTCTATCGAGCGGCCCTCACCAGCAATTAGCTCAGCCGTACGCCGCGCCCGGCCCAACGGGGAGGAATACACACGGTCAAAGGTCACGCCACGCGCCTCAAACGCCGCGCGCGTCGCCAGCGCCTGCTCGCGCCCGCGCGCCGTAAGCGGCGAATCGTGCCCACCCTGCAAAATGTTCTGCACATTGAGCTCAGTCTGCCCATGCCGCACCAAATACAAATCTGCCACACGTCCTCCCCTCGCACCACCGCAAAGGGGACAGGTACCTTTGTGGTGGTTTACCGCCGGATCACACCGCGGTGACGCTCAACTACACCAGTACGTCGACAAGCGAGCGCTTGGGTACGTGGTGCACCTGCGCCTCGTCGCGCCAATAATTGATGGAGCCGTCGGGGTTGGAATCGATCGCATCGATCACCTGTGTCTCGGCCGGAACGCCAAACGCCATGATCAGCTTGAGCTCATACTTGTCGTTATCGAGCCCCATGGCATCGATCGCGTGGGGCGTAAAGGCCTTGAACATGCAGGCTGCCACCTCGGGCGTGGCGCTGCGGGCGGCGAGCATCATCGTCTGCGCGGCAATGCCCGTGTCGACCTCGGTAATGGGAGCGGCTGGCTTGCCCGGAACGGCGCGCTCAGCAAGAATCGCGATGTAGCCGGTCGGGCGCTCGCCCTCATCGGGACCCGGCCAATCCTTGAGCGCACCGGCCCATGCAAGCTCGTCAAATACACGCGCGCAGTCCTCTGCACCGCTTACCACATGAAAACGCAGACGCTGAGCATTGGCACCACAGGGAGTCAGGTGCGCCAGCTCCGCCAGCTCAAGCAAAAGCTCACGCGGCACGCGCATGGACTCGTCAAAGCGACGGCACGTGCGGGCGCAGCGAACCAACGCATCAAACGCGTCCAAGCCGAGCTTTTCGCAACCCTGCTTTGCCATCGATTCGACACTCGACGGTGCCTCGGGAACTGCTTCGTTCATAGGGACCCCCAATACAAGCCAATTGTCCTTAGGAGAATCTAACCTAAAACCTAGGCAATTACATACAGCGGCGTAATGTTCTACAATTGTTGATTAATCCTCACTGGAGCGGGAACAAAAGTAACAATTCGGGAATGTGGGGCGGCAATTCGTCCTTCCCGCCCCATGCATCGGCGCCCTTGGGCGATACTTGTTGCAGCACTTTTGGCGTACGCCGCACGGAGAGCAATGAACGCGACGTGCACCGCACGGAAAGGAGACATTATGGGCATCTTTAAGAATGATGACCAAAAATCGAGCCAGTTTGGATTTGACGAGAAAAGCATGGCAGGCAAGGCCGTCAAGGCCGTGCGCTGGATTTACGCCATCACGGGCGTCTTGGCGCTCGTCGCCGGCATCGCACTGCTGTTTGCGCCTGCCAAGTCCCTCGTCTTCCTAACGACCGTCTTGGGCTTCTACTTTGTGATCACGGCCGCGATCAGGCTGTTTACCGCTGTTTTCGAGCCACTGCTGCCCACCGGCTGGCGCGTGACGAGCATCATCTCCAACCTACTCATTATCTTGGGCGGCGTCATAATCCTGCGCAACCAGGCCTTCTCGACCGCGACGCTCACCACGATGGTGGTTATCGTGGCCGGCTTTGGCTGGATTGTCGAAGGTGTCATGTCCATTCTGGAGTCCGAGCTTTCGTCCAACCGCGCCCTCGCCATCCTGAGCGGCGCACTTTCCATCATCGCCGGCATGTTCGTGTTTATCTATCCGCTGTGGTCGGCCAAGATGCTCGTCATCTTTAGCGGCGCCGCGCTGCTGGTGTTTGGCGTAACGCTGATTGTTCGCGCTATTCAATTTGGCAAACTGGTGCGCTAGATGCCACGAACGCTCTTTATTGATGCAGACGCCTGCCCGGTCACGCGCGAGTCGATTGACTGCGCGCGGCGGGCGGGCGTCGCCGTTGTTATCGCCGGCAACAGCACGCAAAACCTGGAACGGCACATTCGCCGCGACGACCCGCGCGATGCCGAGCACGCGCGACGCGGCTTTTGGGTCACGACGCTCGATGTGAGCGTGGGCGCCGACAGCGCCGACTTTGCCATTGTCGAACGCCTGCAGGCGGGCGACGTGGTCGTGACGCAGGACATTGGCTTGGCGAGCATGGTGCTCGGGCGCGATGCCGCCGCTATCGGTGTGCGCGGGCGCGTCTACGACAAAGCAACCATCGACATGCAGCTGTTTATTCGCCACGAGGAAAAGAAGGTGCGCCGCGCCGGCGGACGCACTCGCGGGCCGGCGGCATTTACCAGCGAAGACCGCGCCCGCTTTAAACGCAACCTCACCGAGCTGCTGCGCTAACCAAGGTAGATTTTTGGGACATGTCCGGAAATCTACCTTTTTGTTTTGGCGATTGACGCGCATCCAACGCCCAAGTCATGGCGGTAGATTTTACGGTATACCCCAGTTTTTACGGCCTATCCCAAACATCTACTTAGAGGCCAAAGGCGGAAAGGATGAGACCCCAGCCCGCGCCGATGACGTACATCATAATCAGGAACACGGCATTTTCGCGGGCGCTGCGGTTGGTGCGGAACAGCACCAGATAACCCACGCCGGCGGAAATGAGCGTGCCGGCGAGCATCGGGGCCAGCTGCAGCGCGCCTTCCAGGTACAGTTGCGTAATGACGACGCTGGCCGAGCAATTGGGAATCAGCCCGACAAGCGCCGAACCCAGGACAGCGAGTATCTCGTTGCCGCGCAGGAACTGCTCGATCGCGGACTCGCCGAACGTCTCGAGCACGGCGACCAGAATCAGCGTCACCAGAAAAATGAATACCGAGACCTGCACGGTGTGCGAGATCGCGCTGCGGATGATCGACAGGACAGGCGTCCCTTCGTGGGAGTGGGAGTGACCGTGACCATCATGGTGTTCATGTTCGCCCTCATGACCGTGATCGTGGCCATGTCCGTGTTCGTGCTCGTCCTCGTCTTCATCGCAACCGCAATGGTCGCGCTCGCACAACTCGTGGATGTGGTCGGCGCTCACGCCCGCCTCGGCCACCTCGTCGATGATGTCACCGCCGCTGTGGTCGTCATGCGCGCAGTTAACGTGCGCCGGATTGACAGTGGTCCCCAACACGGTACGACGAATCGCCGCATGCGCGCGGGCGTTGCGACGCAGACCGCGAATGGCGGCATCTACGATAAAGCCCGTGACCAGTGCGATAAGCGCTTTCGAAGCCAAAAGCATCGCCATAGTCTGCACGGGAACCTGCTCGGCAAGTAGCAGCGGCAGCATCTCGTCGGAGGTCGAAAGGAACACCGCCACCAACGTGCCCAAGGTCACGACACGGCCGGCGTACAGCGTTGCTGCCATGGCCGAAAATCCGCACTGCGGCACAATGCCCAGCAGCGAGCCAACCACGGGACCCGCAGCGCCGGCGCGCTTGATAGCGCCGTTGACGCGGTCGCCCGCAACGTGCTCAAGTGTCTCGAGAGCAAGATACGTCACCAACAAAAACGGCACCAGCGACAGCGTGTCCTTGCCGGCGTCGAGCAGAATATCAATCAGTAAATCCATGACGGATGGAACCTTTCGTGTCTTTCGGCAGCATTGTAAAAGTCCTAGCGGTCAACTAGGGTATTGTAGTTGTCCCGGGCGCGGTGCCAATAGTTGCCCATGGTAAACTATCATCTCGCCACAACTCAGTAACCCCGAGCCGCGCGACGCGGCCCGTCCAAGGAGCAGCCTATGAACGTTTCGCAAGCACTTGAATACGAGCGCCAGCCGTTTATTCCCATGTTTATCTATGGCGACCACGGCGCCATGGAATCCGAGCGCCAGAAGGGCGAGGAGGCCCTTAAGGTGCTCGAAACCGAGTACTTTACCGCCGAGGGCGACCCCAGCTTCGACTTTGCCACCGTGCGCGACCTGGCCGACCGCAACCGCGACCTGTGCGACCAGATTGGCGAGGCACGCCTGCGCAACGTGACGCCCGCGACGCTTTCGCGCGGCCTGTCCGATGCCGACACCTGCGCCGCCATCGGCAAGATGCAAAAGCGCACCGCCGCGTCCGTTATGCGCGAAATCCGCGGCGACCGCGACGCGCTCGGCGTGGCCTACGCCCGCAAGCCCATCCAGGGCACCGTGCTCGGTATCGACATCGAGACCACCGGCCGTGCACCCGAGCGCGGTTATATCATCAATGTGGGTTGGGAGATCATGGAGCTCACCAGCGACGCCGTCCCGCATGACGCCGAGGCACACTACTGCGGCCTGCCCGACATCTACCGCGGCGAGGATGTGCCGCTATCGAACATCCATCACATTACCTGGGACGACATCGACGGCAAAAAACCATTCCGCGAGAACAAGGAACTGCAGAAGCAGCTGCTCAAACTTATGAAGAAGTACCCGTACATGGCGCATAACGCCGCGTTCGAAGACAGTTGGTTCAAGATCCACCTGGACGGTTACGCCGAGGCACGCCGCGCCGGCAAGATCATCGTCATCGACTCGCGCCAGATCTGCCGCAGCCTGGATGCCGACGTCCGCTCGCTCCCCCGCGAGTCCGCGCCCGCCGCGCTCGAGAACTGGGCGCGCCGCCGTGGCACCCTCGCCGCCGACGCCAACGAGCAGCACCTGGGCCTCGACGACACCGACCTCATGCTTCGCACCGTCCAAGCCGAGTTCAACCTCAAGAACCTGTTTGCCAAGTAGAAACGTCTACGCCAAACTCCGGCGTAGATCACGAGCGGTCTCGCAGCGGGAAACCCCGCAGCGGGGCCGCCCTACGTTCCACAGATAGATCTGCCATCACAAATTCTGAACCCTCATTTTGAACGATTTCGACCAATTCCCGACACGTAATTCGTTGTCGGATGGTGATGCATCGATATCAAATGTGCAGCAATTGAGTATTTATATGCTATAGCTAAGCTGCGAAAACTTTTATTTAGGGCATACCAACCCATAATTGCGTCAAGCTTTTGGACAGCATTTGGCTAGACCTCTAAAACGACTTTTCCACTCAGCGCCATCAACACGGCATTAGCTGACACGATATATAGCATGAGTATCGTATTGTCACATACCACTGCAAAAGCGGTCTACCAGGCCGCGCATTCGGTGTCTGCGAAAGGCATCGAGTCCTGTAACCCTGCCGCGATTTACGGATCATGTCCCACCGGAACGCTCCTTGACGCAGCCGCAGAATGGCTCACCAAACATGATGTTTCCCTCGACGCAAATGATTCCCTCGAGGTAATGGTGTTTGATCGCAGGAACGCGCGCTACGCGATGGACTGTCAATGCCACGTTTCTTCAAAACGATTCTCGAACTCACGCTTTGTAGAGCTTAAAGATGGCATCTTCGTTGTTGGCGTTGAGCTTTGCGCACTTCAGGCCGCCACCTATCTTTCTTTTCGCGAACTAGTGGAGTACTACTTTGAACTGTGCAGCGCTTACTCCCTTGGAACCGACTCTTCCACCTCCTATACCGAGCGTTTCGCGCTCACCTCGACCGAGAGATTAAAACAGTTCTTTAATTCCATTACCAGATGCGACGGTCTGGCTCTTGCCCGAAAGGCGATCCAATGTGTGCGCGACGGATGCCGGTCTCCTATGGAAACGGCCTTTGTCATGATGCTAACGCTGCCCAAAAGCGAAGGAGGGCTTGGTATTAAGGGAGTTGAGACCGATTACGAGGTGCAGGTCACCGCTGCAGCGAAGAATCTCACGAGACGCAAAAAGTTCTTTATGGATGCGTATCTAAAGAAATCTCGCACAGACATTGAATACAACGGTTTTTATCATGACGCGGAAGAAGACCGCGCCATCGATGAGGAACGCAAGAATGCGCTTGCGTCCATGGGATACGGAATCATCACCGTCAGTCGTTATTCCTTTATGCATGCCAGCGCTTTCGTTAGGGTCATGGAGGCGATCCAACGAAAAGAGGGCATACGCCCCTCGCGTCTGCCAAAAGACTTTCAAATCATGCAAGAAGACCTGAGACAGTTTGTACTCAGAAGGTTTATTGAGGAGAAGAAACGAATCCAGGAGGAGCTTCGCCAGGATTCCGAAGAGCGCCAACGAATCGACCTCGAAAAAGCAATGCTCGAAGGCATCACATTGGACGATCCGACGATTAACGAGGCTCCGGCAATCGATGACATGCAGGCTGTCGAACCCGACAGCCCATCACTCAACCAAACAAGCAGCTTCGCGCCCGAGGGCAGGATCTTCGGGGCCGGAAGCTAGACCGGCTAACAAGGTGGGCACCTTAGCGACGTGCAAAATTGCGAGTATTCAGCAGAGCCGGGTGTCTATCACCCTCGAGTGGATCCAAATGTGAAGCGAAATCACTCTTGCGTGAGAGCGTTAGGCAACATTTGAGGAAGAACTCATCGGATTAACACCCTAAGATAACTCTTGAACTGCATTATATGGCCTGCAATAAATTAACGGACCCCCTATCGTTGCAGAATACTCCAATTTTTGCACGGCTCAGGGGCACCCACCCCGGCATCGGCTATCAAAACCGCTCACTCCGGGATCTCGTCCACTATTCCCCATCATTTTGTGCAACGAATTACCTGAACGTCATTGACATATGAACATACACTCATATAATCGGAAGCAAGTTATATGAGCGCATGTTCATATGAAAGGATATTGCAATGAGCATCCGCGTTGATGAAACGAAACCCGACATCGAGGCCACCGAACCCGCGATTCCCACCACCTGCTCGCCCGAGGACCTTCCCGACGAGGAGCTTCTCTACGACCTCGCCGACCTGTTCAAGGTCTTCAGCGACACCACGCGCATCAAGATCCTCTATGCCCTCATGGGCCGCGAGCTCTGCGTGGCGGACATCGCCGAAGCGACCGAAACCTCGCAGTCCGCGGTGTCGCACCAGCTGCGCACACTCAAGCAGTCGCACCTGGTTAAATTCCGGCGCGACGGGCGCAATATCCTATACTCGCTCGCCGACGACCACGTCTACACCATGCTCAACCAGGGCATGAGCCACATCTGCGAATAGCGACCAACCACGGTACCAGCGCGGCCTGCACCCAAGCCGCAAATACGGGGAAAGGAATCCACCATGAAAAAGCAGTTCAAGCTCGATGAGATCGACTGCGCCAACTGCGCGCGTAAGCTTCAGGACGAGCTGGCCAAGCTCGATGGCGTCAAGTCCGTTTCGGTCAACTTTATGACCCAGAAGCTGACGCTCGAGGCCGATGAAGCCGAGTTCGACGAGGTCCTCGACCGCGTTGTGGAGTTCACCGCCGACGCCGAGCCGGACTGCGAGATCATTCTCTAGCCAAGGTTTACGCCAACCCGCAAGGCCGCGCTTGCCGCGGCCTTTGCTCGCGAAATTATGTGAGCGAGTGTTCATACATTCAAATGGGAGGATACGAGTCATGGCCACCGCCGACCCCAAGAAGAAAAAGAAGAAGCGCAAGAAAAAAGAGTCACTCGAGCATAAGCGCAACCGCATCCTGGTAGCGCTGGGCATTTTTGCCGTGGTGTACGCCCTCGATGAGCTCGGCACCCTCACTGCCGCATTCGGCACCCCGGGCGACATCTACGCCAGCTTCGCACTGTTCCTCGTGCCGTTTTTGATTGCCGGCTACGACGTGCTCCAAAAGGCATACAACAACATCCGCCGCGGCAAGGCGTTCGACGAGAGCTTCCTCATGGCCGTCGCGACCATCGGCGCGTTTGCCATGGTGCTCTTCCCCGATACCGACCCGCACATGGCCGAAGGCGCCGCCGTCATGCTGTTCTACCAGGTCGGCGAGCTGTTCCAGGCATACGCCGTGGGCAAGAGCCGTAAATCGATCAGCGCCATGATGGACATCGCACCCGACTACGCCAACGTCGAGCAACCCGACGGCACACTCGAGCAGGTCTTCCCCGATGACATCGCCGTGGGCACCGTCATCGTCGTCAAGCCCGGCGAGCGCGTGCCTATCGACGGCGTCATCGTCGAGGGCGAGACACAGCTCGATACCGCCGCGCTCACGGGCGAGTCAGTCCCCCGCCCCGCCAAGTCCGGCGACGATATCATCAGCGGCTGCATCAACATGACGGGGCTCATCCACGTGCGCACCACCAAGCCATTTGGCGAGTCCACTGTCGCGCGCGTTCTGGAGCTCGTAGAAAACGCCAGCGAAAAGAAGGCGCGTACCGAGAACTTCATCACGCGCTTTGCCCGCGTCTACACGCCCGCCGTCACCGGCGCGGCCGCGGTGCTCGCGCTTGGCGGCGGCTTGGTCACCGGCGCCTGGTCCGACTGGATCCTGCGCGGCCTGACCTTCCTGGTCGTCAGCTGCCCGTGCGCGCTCGTGATCAGCGTGCCGCTCAGCTTCTTTGGCGGCATCGGCGGCGCATCCAAGCTAGGCGTTCTCATCAAGGGTTCTAACTACCTCGAAACGCTCGCCGACGTGGACACCGTCGTCTTTGACAAGACGGGCACCCTCACCAACGGCACGTTCTCGGTGGTCGCGGTACACCCCGAGGCCGGCTATACCGAGCAGTCGTTGCTCGAAGTCGCAGCCCTTGCTGAGTCGTTCTCCGATCACCCCATCGCGCAGTCCGTACGTGTCGCCTACCAGGGCGAGGTCGACCCCAAGCGCGTAAGCGACTCCACCAACGACGCGGGCCATGGCGTGACGGCAACCATCGACGGCAAGCACGTCGTCGTTGGCAACGCAAAGATGCTCTCCGCGGCCGGAGTCGAAGCGCCCGATTGCGAGGTCGTCGGCACCATCCTCCACGTGCTAGTCGATGGCATCTATGCCGGCCACATTGTAATTGCCGACACCATAAAGGCCGATGCCGAGCAGACGATCCGCGACCTGCACGCCGCCGGCGTCAAGCGCACCGTCATGCTCACGGGCGACCGCGAGGAAGTGGCTGCTGCGGTGGCCAAGCGGCTGGGGCTCGACGAGTTCCACGCGCAGCTGCTGCCGGGCGACAAGGTCGAGCGTGTTGAAGCGCTGCTGGCAGCCGAATCGGGCAAGGGCAAGCTCGCCTTTGTCGGCGACGGTATCAACGACGCGCCCGTGCTTACGCGCGCCGATGTTGGCATTGCCATGGGCGCTATGGGTTCTGACGCTGCGATCGAGGCCGCCGATGTCGTGCTCATGGACGACAAGCCGTCCAACATTTCCCGCGCGATCCGCGTGGCACGCAAGACCATGACGATCGTCTGGCAGAACATCATCTTTGCGTTGGGCGTTAAGCTGCTGATCCTTGTGCTGGCAGCGCTGGGCATCGCCAACATGTGGCTTGCCGTGTTCGGCGACGTAGGCGTGGCGATCATCGCCATCCTGAATGCCATGCGCGCGATGGGTGTCAAGAACCTGTAGCGTTCGTGGGCTGTCCGGCCGGGGCCGGGCTTGGTTTTGAAAACGTCCTCGCGCATGAGGCCCGTCTTTCCTGCTCCTGCGGAGCAACGGAAAGGCGGGCCTCGCGCTGTGGAATGTTTTCAAAACCAAGCCCGGCCCCGGCCTGCGGTGACGTAGCTGGCAGTTCTTGGGCATCGCTTGCTGGCGGGGTTCCTTTGCTGAAATGGACTTGGCCGAAAGGGCCGCTGGTCCCGGTCGCTGGTTCGCGCTTTGCGCGAACTCCGCGCTACTGGGGGTTCGTTAGGATTCCGCCGCTTGGCCCGTCGCCTCGCCCCGGTTCAGCATCGCCCTCAGTTTCTCGAAGCTTTCCTCGCTTAGGCAGTGCTCCATGTGGCAGCCCTCTTGCGACGCGACCTCAGCCGAAACACCCGCATCCTCCAGCAGCCCCACGAAAAAGCAGTGACGCTCCCACATTTGACGAGCGACCTCCAGACCACGCTCCGTCAGATGAACGTCGCGCTTGCCCATTTCGACATAGCCGTTGCTTTCCAGCGTCGCCATGGCCTTGGAAACGCTCGCCTTGGTTACGCCGAGGTACTCTGCAACGTCGATCGAGCGCACGATGCCCTGACGTTCCGACAGAACGTAGATCGATTCGAGATAGTCTTCTCCGGATTCACGTAGGGCCATGGGCCGCCTTTCGCGATGATTGCTAGTTAGCCTTTGGATACTTTCCACGGCTAACTTTACCGCAAAAGTTGCCCATGTCTTACTACTTTGCCTAAAAGTTAGCCGTGTTTCACAAAACGTGCGGGACGAAAACAAAATGGGGACGCCCCGCAAGGAGTGTCCCCAGGCGCCGGGTGCCGACCCACAGTTACATCAATCCAAAGTGCTTCGCGGCGTTGTAGATGCCGTCATCGTCCACGGCGGTCGTTACGTAGGTCGCCGCGGCCTTCACGGTATCCTGCGCGTTGCCCATGGCCACACTTGTGCCCACGGCCGAGAACATCGACAGGTCGTTCTCGCCGTCGCCAAAGGCAATTGCTTCACTCGCGTCGATGCCCAGGCGCTCCAGCGTCGCCGCCACGCCCAGGTCCTTGCCGCCGTTAGCGGGAATAATGTCGCAGAACAGGTCGCACCAGCGCGTGGTGAGCGAATGCGACACGGCGTCGGTCACGATATGTTCGTCGGCCGGGTCCACAAAGGCGCAGAACTGGTAGACCGGTGCGTCAAAGGCGTGCTCAAACGGCTCCTCGTGGTAGACGATTCCCGCGTTGCTGCCAGCCGTCACCACGCGCTCGGACAGGCGGTTCACAAACGAGTTCTCGCCCTGCATGCACAGCGAGTCGTAGCACCCCTGCGCCACCTGGTCCACAATCACCGCGACGTCGTCCGGATCGATCGGGCAGCTGCGGTAAACCCCCTCGGCATCAAAGCAGTGCTGGCCCGAAAGCGTAATGTACGCATCCCAGCGCAGGTCGAACAGCCAGTCCGGCATCTGGTAGGTCGGACGGCCCGTGGCGATCACGCACGCAATCCCCTGCTCGCGAAAGCTGTCGAGCACCTGCTGCGCCGACGCCGGAATCCGGTGGGTCTTAAAGCTCAGCAGCGTACCGTCGATATCGAAAAACGCGGCTTTGATCATCCTCGTCTACTCCTCGCCCTCGAGCTTTTCACTCGCCTCGAGCCACGCCATCTCCAGCTCGTCCATGGCGGCGTGAGCCTCGTCGATCTTTGCCTGCTGCTCGCCCAGCGCCGTGTAGTTGGTGGGGTCGACCTGGGCCATTGCTGCCTCGGCTTCCTCAACGCGGGCGCGCTGCGTCTCCATCTTGCGCTCGAGCGAGCTCACCTCGCGGCGAAGCTTCTGACGCTCGGCGTTGGACAGGCCGTTGGGCTGACCGCTCGACTTGGGCTTGTCGGCAGCAGCCGCCGCCATACCGGTGTCGAACGTGCCGGTCTTGGCGCTCGGCGCACCCACGGGCTCGCCCTCGGCGGTGGCGTTGCACAGGCGCAGGTACTGGTCCACGCCGCCGGGCATATGCGTCAGGTGGCCGTCGAGCAGCGCCCACTGCTGGTCGGTCACGCGCTCCATCAAGAAGCGGTCGTGCGTCACCAGGATCAGCGTGCCGGGCCAACCATCCAGCAGATCCTCGACAATCGCGAGCATGTCGGTATCCAGGTCGTTGCCGGGCTCGTCCAGGATGAGCACGTTGGGTTCGTCCAGGATTGTCAGCAGCAGCGACAGGCGACGGCGCTGGCCGCCCGAAAGATCGCCGATGCGGCTCCAGAGCTGCTGCGTCGTAAAGCCCAGACGCTCGCAGAGCTTCTCGGGCGAAGTCTCCTTGCCGTCGATGACGTAGTACTTCTTATAGTTGCCGAGCACCTCGCGAATCGTGTCGCCCATGAAGGGCTCGAGCTCCTCGAGCTGCTGCGACAGCACGCCAAAGCGCACTGTCTGGCCAATCTTCACGCGGCCGCGCGTGGGCGCAATTTTGCCCTGGATCACGTCGAGCAGCGTCGACTTGCCAGCGCCATTCTCGCCCAAAAGACCATAGCGGTCGCCCGCACCAATGAGCCAGGTCACGTCGGAGAGTACCTGCTTGGGCGCGCCATCGGCATCCGCATAGCCGGCGTCCACGTCGACCACATCGATAACCTGCTTGCCCAAGCGGCTCACGGCCAAGCGCTTGAGCTCCAGCTCGTCACGCACGGGCGGCACATCGGCGATCAGCTCACGAGCGGCATCCACGCGAAACTTGGGCTTGGTGGAACGAGCCTGGGCACCGCGGCTCAGCCACGCGAGCTCCTTGCGCGCCATGTTGCGACGGCGCTCCTCGGTAACCGCGGCCATGCGGTCGCGCTCTACGCGCTGCAGGATGTAGGCCGAATAGCCGCCCTCGAAGGGATCGACCTGGCCGTCGTGGACCTCCCACATGCTGGTGCAGACCTCGTCCAAGAACCAGCGGTCGTGCGTGACCACGAGCATGGCGCCCTGACCGCGCTGCCAGCGGGCCTTAAGGTGACGCGCGAGCCAGTTGATGGTGCGCATGTCCAGGTGGTTGGTGGGCTCGTCGAGCATGAGCACGTCGTAGTCACCAATCAGCAGGCGCGCGAGGTCCACGCGACGGCGTTGGCCGCCCGAAAGCTCGCCAACCGTGCCCTCCCAGGGCACATCGCTAATAAGACCGGCGAGAATCTGGCGCGTGCGGGGGCTCGACGCCCACTCGTACTCAGGCGTGTCGCCCACAACGGCATGATGCACGGTATCGGTGTCGACAAGCTGGTCCTTTTGGCCGAGCAGACCAATCGTGGTGCCGCGACGGTGCGTCACGCGGCCGTCGTCGGGCTCCAGCGTGCCGGCGAGCACGCTCAGCAGCGTCGACTTGCCGTCGCCGTTTTTGCCGACAATACCAATGCGGTCGCCCTCGCCCACGCCGAGCGTCACGCTATCGAAAATATGCTTGGTGGGAAACTCTAGGCTGACGGAATCGCATCCCAAAAGAATCGCCATATGCCCTGCTCCTTCGTAGAAATTCAACGTTGTCCATGATAGCAGCGAGCCCCACCCCAAACCACCACGAAGGCGCCTGTCCCCTTTGTGGTGGTCGTTTCGGTCGCAGAGCAAAAGGCGGGCCATCTCTCACAAGAGATGACCCGCCTCTCCAATCAGTCCCGCGGCAACCATAGCCGCCACGGGCCTCAAGCATGTCCCGGACTAGGAGAACATGCCGGTGAGGTAATCATTCAGCCGCTTATCCTTGGGCCGTTGGAAAATCTCGTCGGTCTCGTCGTACTCGACCATATCGCCCATGTAGAAGAACGCCGTGCGGTTGGACACGCGCGACGCCTGCTCCATGTTGTGCGTCACGATAACGATGGCGCGGTCGGCCACGATCGATGACATGAGGTCCTCGATCGCCAGCGTCGAGATGGGGTCGAGCGCCGAGCAGGGCTCGTCGAACAGAATCACGTCGGGGTTGAGCGCCAGCGTGCGCGCGATGCACAGACGCTGCTGCTGACCGCCCGAAAGCGCATAGGCGCTCTTATCGAGCTTGTCTTTGACCTCGTCCCACAGCGCCGCGCCGCGTAAGCTTTCCTCGACCATGCGGTCGAGCTCGTCACGGTCGGTGATGCCGTGGCGCTTGGGCGCAAACGTGATGTTGTCGCGAATGGACTTGCGGAACGGGTTGGGCTGCTGGAACACCATGCCAATGGAACGGCGCAGCTCGTAGGTGTTTTCGGTCTTGGTGTTCACGTTGCGCCCGCAATAGTTGATCTCGCCCTCCACGCGGCAGCCGCGAATCTCGCGATTCATAAGGTTGAGGCTACGCAAGAAGGTCGACTTACCGCAGCCCGAAGGCCCGATGAGCGCCGTGATCTCGCCCTTGTGAAAGTCGAGCGACGTGTCATGCAGGGCATGGTGGTCGCCATAGTACACGTTGACGTCCTTGGTGGAGAGCACGACCTCGTCGCTCACGGCCTTGCCGCTCACGCGCACGCGCTTCTCGCTCTCCCCCACACTCGATAGAAAGTCCTGGGTGTCGGACGATGCCGCTTCGGTTGCGGGCGTTACATTCATCTCGCTCATTCGGCCGTCATCTTCCTTGCCAGTTGCTTGCCCACAATGCGGGCGATTACGTTAAACAGCAGCACGCAAATCATCAGCAGTGCAGCGGTGCCCCAGACGATCTGCTGGGCCTCGGGGCTGCCCTCGCCATAGATCTTGTAGATGTGCACGGCGAGCGACTCGCCGGGACGGAACACGTTCCAAGCGCAGGTGGGGCTCGACAGGTTAAAGCTCAAGAAGTTCAGGCGAACCGGCGAGCTCATACCCGAGGTAAAAAGCAGTGCTGCGGCCTCGCCAAACACGCGACCGGCCGAAAGCACGATGCCCGTCACGATGGCAGGCATGGCCTCGGGGATCAGGATGTGCAGCGTGGCCTCCCAGCGAGTGAGGCCCATGGCCAGGCACGCATCGCGCTGGGCCTGCGGCACGTCCTCGAGTGCCTGCTGGATCACGCGCACCAGGATGGGGATGTTGAACATGGTGAGCGCGACGGCGCCGGAGATGATGGAGTACTTCCAGCCCAGCTGCACCGAGAACACCAGAAAACCGAACATGCCGACGACGATGGAAGGCAGCGAGGACAACGTCTCGATGGCGGTGGAGGCGATGTCGCGGATGGGTCCGTCCGGCGCGTACTCAACCAAAAAGACCGCTCCGCCCAGACTGATGGGCACCGAGATGATCAGGGTGATCAGCAGCAGGTAGAACGAGTCGAACAGCTGGTAGAGCACGCCGCCCTGCGTTCCGTTGGCGCGCGACGGCTCCGTGAGAAAGCCCGGCTGGAACAGCGTCGAGACGCCCTCAAACAGGATATAGGCCACCATGGAGACGACGATGAGCATGACGATGGCGACGATCGCCGTCAGCACGCCCGTGGCGATGCGGTCCTGCTTTTGGACGCGCCCGAGTCTCGCCTCGTCAATGTGGATGCGCGTGCTAGCCACGAGCCTTCGCCCCCTTGCGGCCAATGAGATGGATGATCAGGATGAAGATGAGGCTCATGCCCATCAGCAGCAGACCGAGCGCCCACAGAACATCGTCCTGGGCCGAGCCCTCGGCATAGACCGCCATGGACGTGGTGAGCGTGGTGGTGATGGTCGAGGCCGGCGACAGCAGCGACGTCGGCATGGCCTCGATACCGCCGATGACCATGCGCACGGCGAGCGTCTCGCCAAAGGCGCGGGTCATACCCAGAATGACCGCAGTCATGAGCGACGGCATGGCGGACTTGAGCACCACGTGCCAGATGGTCTGCCAGCGGGTGTAGCCCAGCGCGAGCGAGCCCTGGCGGTAGCTGTCGGGCACGGCGCGCAGGCCATCGACCGAAAGCGTGGTCATCGTCGGCAGGATCATGACGGCCAGCACGATGGCGCCGGGCAAGATGCCCAAGCCCGTGCTTACGTGGAAAACGCTCTTCATAAGGCCGACGACCACGTGAAAACCGATCAGACCAAAGACGACCGAAGGAATACCAGTCAAAAGTTCAATAAGCGGCTGAAAGACCTTGGAACCAAACTTAGGCTGGATCTCAACCGCAAAGATGGCAGAGCCGATAGCGATGGGCAGCGCGATAAGCGTGGAGAGCGCCATGACCGCAAACGAGGTGACGATCAGGGGCAGGGCGCCGGTGTAGGGCCTGTCTCTTATACACATCTGACGCTGCCGACGATAAGG
>URLR01000038.1 GCA_900548815.1 uncultured Collinsella sp. | reverse complement strand
CGAGATAGGAGTCCGTCTCGTGGGCTCGGAGATGTGTATAAGAGACAGGGAGAACGTCGTCGCCACCGCCGGCTCGCTGCTGTCCGTCGCCGACGCGGGCGAGACCGACCCGAGCCTGTGGACCGCGTTTGCCGGCATGTTCCCCACCATGGGCGCTTGCGTTGCCTTCGGCGCCTTCAACCTGCTGTGCGCTCCGTGCTTTGCCGCCATTGGCACCATCCGCAACCAGATGGACTCTGGCAAGTGGACCGCGATTGCCATCGGCTACGAGTGCGCCTTCGCTTGGGTGATCGGCCTGTTCATCAACCAGTTCTACAACCTGCTTGTCCTTGGGCAGTTTGGTATCTGGACGGTTGTGGCCATTGTGCTGCTGGTTGCGATGCTCTTCCAGATTTTCCGTCCCATGCCCAAGCATGCATGGACCGATGAGGACGAGACCAACACTGCTTCCGCCGCAGTTTCCGCTTAAGTCCGAATAAGGATTAACCCCTTTCCACGAGCCCGGGTGTCCCAGCGACACTCGGGCTTTTTGGTGGGGGAGATGTGGCGTTTCCGCAGATAAAACCGACCAAAATAAACCTGTCCCTTTTTGGTAGGTGGAGAATGGGGTAAAGTAAGTGATGGTTAACTAGAGGAGGCTTGCTATGGCACCTATCGATATTGTTGTACTGGCTGTTATCGGTATTGCGTTTGTCGCCGTGTGCGTGCGCATCTACCGCAAGGGCACCTGCGCCGACTGCGCTCAGGGTGGCGTTTGCACCGGGCATTGCTCCAACAAAAAGACCTGTGCCGCGCTGAAAGGCGTCGACAAAATCGCCGAAGACCTGGGCCGCGGTATCCATTAGCCGACCGGCGTTTGGGCATGTTTGACTGCGGACGCGGCGGTTGCTGATACGATAAGTACGTTAGCAACTGCCGCCGAGCGGCTCAAACGAAAGGAACCCTGGATGGAGTCCTCCGCCTACCCGATGCTCTTTAGTCCGATCAAGGTCGGTACGACCGAGGTCAAGAACCGCGTCTTTATGCCGCCGGTGTCCACCAACCTGGCCGATCATGGCTATGTGACCGATGACTTGGTCGATCATTACCGTGCCCGTGCCAAGGGCGGCGTTGGCCTGATCATCACCGAGGTCGTGACGGTCGAGCCTACCTATACCTATCTACCGGGTGACATGTGCTGTTACGACGACACGTTTATCCCCGGCTGGGAAAAGCTCGCCGCGGCCGTCCACGAGTATGGCTGCAAGATCATGCCGCAGCTCTTCCACCCCGCCTACATGGCCTTTAACATTCCGGGTACGCCTCGCCTGATCGCTCCGTCCTTTGTGGGTCCGTCTTACGCCCGCGAGGCACCGCGTCCCATCACGGTCGATGAGATTCACGAGCTCACGCATCAGTTTGGCGACGCTGCCGTGCGTATGCAGAAGGCCGGCGTCGATGGCGTCGAGGTCCATGCGGCACACGCCCACGGCATGCTTGGCGGTTTTTTGACCCCGCTCTATAACAAGCGCACCGACGAGTACGGCGGCTCGCTCGACGCCCGCATGCGCTTCCTGCTCGAGGTCATCGCCGAGATTCGCGAGCGCTGCGGCAAGGACTTTATCATCGACGTCCGCATTTCGGGCGACGAGTACATCGATGGCGGCCTGACCCTCAACGACATGATCTACGTCTCGCGTCGCCTGGAGAAGGCCGGCGTCGACATGATTCATGTGTCGGGCGGCACCACCATCAAGCGCGGCTCCGCGATTCCCGCCGCCGGTACGCAGCAGGCCTCGCACGCCGCCTGCTCGCGTGAGATTAAGAAGCACGTCAACATTCCCGTCGCCACCGTCGGCCGCATCAACGAGGCCTGGATCGCCGAGGAGCTGATCGAGGACGGCGCTGCCGACATCTGCATGATGGGCCGCGCCAATCTGTGCGATGCCGAGTTCTGCAATAAGGCCGCTGCCGGCAACGCCGACGACATCCGCCCCTGCATCGGCTGCCTGCGCTGCCTGAACGGCATCATGTTTGGCAAGCGCATCTCCTGCACCGTCAACCCGGACGTGGAGCGCGACGAGGCCGGCTACGAGCCTGCCGCCGAGGCCAAGAACGTACTGGTTGTGGGCGCTGGTCCTGCGGGCATGGAGGCGGCGTTCATTGCCGCCAAGCGCGGCCACAACGTGGTGCTCGTGGACAAGCAGGACGAACCGGGCGGCGAGATGCGCATCGCGGCCGTTCCGCCGGCAAAGCAGGAGCTCACCCGCGTGATCAAGTATCAGTACCGTCGTCTGGCCGAGGCGGGCGTGAAGTGCATATTTGGCACCGAGCTTACTGCCGAGGACATTCAGCGCGACTATGCCGGCTATGAGGTCGTCCTGGCTTATGGCGCCGAGCCCATCGCTCCGGCCTTCATGCAGGGCTTTAAGCAGGTTATGACGGCTGACGACCTACTGGGTGGCAAGGCTTTCCCGGGCAAGAAGATCGTCATCGTGGGCGGCGGCACCGTCGGTTGCGAGACGGCAGATTACCTGGCCCCGCTGGTCAACGACCTGTCGCCGGCCAATCGCGATGTCACCGTTATCGAGATGACCAAGACGCTCGCCGCCAACGAGGGCGGCGCCGGTCGCGCGGTGCTCATCACGCGCATGCTCTCAAAGGGCGTCCACGTGCTGACCGAGGCCAAGGTGACCGAGATTACCGAGGACGCCATCAGCTACGAGAAGGATGGCGAGGTCCACACCATCGCCGATGCCGATACGCTGGTGCTTGCCATGGGCTATCGTCCCAATACCAAGTTGGCCGACGACCTTGCCGCTGCCGGTGTTGCCACCCACGTGTTGGGTGACGCCAACAAGTGCGGCAACATTCGCGACGCCATCGGCGACGGCTACAAGGTTGCCTGCGAACTCTAGTCAACCCCTTTGCACCAATCGATTGCAAAAAGCGGCGGCTGCCCTGTGTGTTGGGCAGCCGCCGCCTGCGTTCGACGGGAAGGCGCAGATAGTCCGATTAGGGCCCAGGAGCTCCTTGACCTTGGCGATGATGGCCTCGTCGGTGGCGTTGGCAAAGAAGTGCTCCTGGAACGGTTTTCGTCTTGCAGGGCGGTTGCCGTTTCTACAGTTCAACTTCCAGTTCGGCTTTGTGTTCGCAGAGGTAGTCGCGCATGTAGGGGATGGCAAATGAGACCTTGCCGTACGAAGGAGCCTCGATAATCGATTCTCTTAACAGGCGGCTGCGGACGGAGCTCACCTGTTGAGGCGTTTTGTTTAGGGCATCGGCAACCATGCTGGTCGAGCTCGTCTGCCCCAAAGACGCCATGCTCAGCAGATAAGCGATGCACGTGGGCGGAATGCGCTGCAGCGCGGGCTCAATCACCATGGCGCAGAAGCGTTCGCGTGCCGTTGCAATGCCACGCTCGGCTTCTTCTTCTCCAATAATCGCTGTATGTGCACGTCTTGCCAACTGCCATGCGTAGTATCCAACGAGTTGGATCATGAAAGGATAGCCTTGCGTTGCCTCGGCAAGTTGGCCGGCAATACCTGGCTGCAACTCCATGCCAGACGCTTCAATGGTTTCCTCGAGGGAGTACGACACTTCGGTTACTGCCACAGCCTTCAGATCAAAGGGGAGGGCACGGCGCAAAAACGTAAGTGTCTTTCCGTTGATGATGCTTTCAATCATCGAAGGCAGCCCAGCAAAAACAAAGGCGATATCAAGGTCTTCGCCGATAACCTGCTGAATCGCAATGGAGAGCGTTCGGACCTCATCGAGCTCTGCGTCTTGAACTTCGTCGAGAGTGATGAGCAAGCCATTTCCATTCTTGGATATTGTCTGTCTCATGGCGTCGCGTAGCGATGGGCCGATTCGCTCAATATCTATGCTGCCGATGGATATGCCAGCTACGGTGGGCTCAAATCTGGCGTGTTTGGCCCGGAATTTGGGCTGCAGCTGTTCGAGAATGCGCTGGCAAAGTCCCTCGGTTGCGACCTCTTTTATGACCGTCCAGCCACGGCTTTGCGCCAAACGTGAGCACTCGTCAAGGAGGACCGTCTTGCCCGTTCCACGGACGCCAGCTATGCGCATTAGGCGCCCCGGGGCACCAGGCCCGTTGGCGAGGCCTTCACTGAATTCTTCGAGTACATCTTCGCGGCCGATAATCGTGGGAGGTGTTTTACCTGCTGTGGGCTTAAAAGGGTTTGTTTGCATGTGAGCCACCTTTGCTTAAGATATAGCAAGATATAGCAAGATATAGCAAAGTATAGCAAGATATAGCAAAGTAAGCGCTACTCGCGGGTTTTGCGGTGGTGCTATTTTCCAAATGCCGCGCGGATAAAGCGCTGGACGAACAGCTTGTTGGCAACTCACGAGGGCTCGGGGTGCCAATTTGGGGTGCAGTAGTGCTGTGCCACGAATAGGGCCTATCTACTACGTTTAAGCCGCAGAGGTCAACCATAGCCGGCTATTTTGAAAATCGATAAGCTCTCTACCAGCGGTTTTGTTTTTGCACTTTTCAGCATGGTCTGGGCTCTCCGCGTTAACGTAGTAGATGGGCCCCTTTTGTGGCAAGGGGCCGACTTGCGGCTCAGGGTAGCCAAAAAAGCCCCGTCCCAAAAAGACTGTTGGAAGTTGCGGTGGAATAGTTCCTGTTTTTGCTGCTGAAGGCTTTGAGCAGGAACTATTCCACCGCAACTTATGAGGGGGCGGGGGATGCGATAGTATTACGTGGTGATATTCGACAAACCGTGGGCTTCATCCGAGGGCTTTATGGAACAACACCAGCATTATCAGAGCCTGCAAGATCAGGCATACAACGCATTACGCTCCAAGATTATCTATGCCGAGCTCAAGCCCGGCACGCGCCTTTCGGCGATTGGTCTGGAAAAGGAGACGGGAATCGGGCGCACGCCCATTCGCGAGTCATTTGTGCGCCTGCGTGAGCAGGAGCTGGTGGAAACGCGTCCCAAAAGCGGCACCTATGTCTCGAAAATCAGCATGGAGCGCGCCGAGAACGCCTGCTTTTTGCGCGAGAAGCTCGAGAGAAGCGTGCTTATTAAATGCTGTTCGGCCGCCTCGCCCGAGCAAAAGCAGCGGCTCGAGCAGATTCTTGCCGAGTCCGAGTCGCTCGACCATAGCGAGACGCGTCGTTTCTTTGACCTGGACAACCTGTTCCATGAGACGTGTTTTGAGATTGCCGGTCGTCACATGTTGTGGGATTGGATGAAGAGCATCAACACACATTTTGAGCGATACAACTGGTTGCGTATGGTGTCGCAGGACCTGGATTGGGAGCCGATTCGTCGGCAGCATCGCCGGATTCTCGAGGCCATTAAGAGGGGCGATACCGACGCGGCGAGCTATCTGGCAGAGACACACTTGCACCTGATGCCCGAGGAGCAGGGCCCGGTTATCGCCTTACATCCCGACTATTTTGAGCTGTCCAAAGACTCGTCTATCTAGCCCATCACCGCATCTGCTCGAGACGCAAAAACGATGCTGCTCACCTACAGCGTTTTGCAGCCGAGAATTTTAAAAAATGCCTAAAATGGCTCAGACTGCTGACAATTGGGAAACGGGGTGCGCCATGGCGCAGATGAGAATCAAGGACATTGCCGCCGAGGCGGGCGTGAGCCCGGCCACGGTCTCGCGCTATCTCAACAACCGCCCCGGGCAGATGACCGAGGAAACCCGCGCTCGCATCGCGGCGGTTATCGAGCGCACCGGCTATCGCCCACGTGCTGCCGCGCGCAATCTGCGCAGCTCGCGCACCAGCCTCATCGGCGTGATCCTGGCCGACATCGCCAACCCGTTCTCCAGCGCTATGCTCGAGGGCCTTTCCGCCAGTGCCGCCGCGCGCGGCTGCTCGCTCATGACGGCCATTAGCGGCAACGATCCCGCCAAGGAGGCCGAGTCGCTCACCAGACTTATCGATGCCGGCGTGGACGGCCTGGTCGTCAACACCTGTGGAGGCAATGACGAGGCGATCGCCGCTGCAGCGGGACGTCTGCCCGTTGTGCTGCTCGACCGCGATGTTGCCGACGGCGGTGTCGATCTGGTGACATCTAACAACCGTGAGCTGGTCGCCGGGTTGGTGGACTCCTTGGCCGCTGCGGGCAGCGAGCGCCTGTGCCTGCTCACCGAGGCAAGCGACGATAGTCCCGTGCGTCGCGAGCGCGCCGAGGCCTTTGCCGATGAGCTTTCTCGACGCGGCCTTGCGGGCGAGGTCGTCACCCTGGCCGACGGCGGTGCCACGGGCGTTGGCCGCTTGGACGAGACCATCCGCGGCTATGCAGGTAAAAAGCTCGGCCTCATTGCCGTCAACGGTCTGGTCTTTCTGCGCCTGACCGAGGCACTGGCACAGCTTGGTCCCTCGCTGCCGGCAGGGCTCAAGATCGCGACGTTTGACGACTACCCCTGGAACCATGTGCTCTTTGGCGGCGTGACCACGGCCGCGCAAGACACCCTTACCATCGCCGAGCGCGTGGTCGAGCGCCTGTCCGAGCGCATCGACGTCGTCACCACCACGGTGGGCGAGGCCGCAAAGCTCGCCCCCAAGCGCATCGAGATCCCCGGCCACATCGAACACCGCGCATCGACCTCGCGCTAGCCACTCGTTCGCAACCGCCTGCTCGCGCACGTTTTTTGAGCGCTTGATACGCTTTAACCCTGCGGAAACATTTTTCTGCGATAGTATCTGCGATATAGACCAGTCGAAACCCGCCCGAAAGAAAGGGGAGCGACATGAACCAGCAGAACATCGATTACGTACTCCGCTCCGTAGAGCAGCGTGACATCCGCTTTGTGCGTCTGTGGTTTGTCGACATTCTCGGCCGCCTCAAGAACTTTGCCATTAGCCCCGAGGACCTCGAGGTCGCTTTTGAGGAGGGTATTGGCTTTGACGGCTCCGCCATCGAGGGCTTTGCTACGCCCGAGGAAGCCGACATGCTGGCGTTCCCCGATGCTTCGACCTTCCAAATCCTGCCGTGGCGCCCGAGCCACAACGGTGTCGCCCGCGTGTTCTGTGACGTGTGCACTCCCGATTGCAAGCCTTTTGCCGGCGACCCGCGCGATGCCCTGCGCCGCATGTTCCGCAAGGCCGAGAAGGCCGGCTATCTGCTCAACGTGGGCGCCGAGCTGGAGTATTACTACTTCCCCGACGAGCACACCCCCGAGCCGCTCGACAACGTGGGCTACTTCGATCTTTCGGTGAGCGATGCCGCTCGCGACCTGCGCCGCAACACGGTCCTCACGCTCGAGAAGATGTCCGTGCCCGTGGAGTACACCTTCCACGCCGCCGGCCGCTCGCAGCACGGCATGAGCCTGCGCCACGCCGAGGCCCTGAGCATGTCCGACGCCATCACCACGGCCAAACTCATCATTAAGCAGCAGGCTTACGAGAGCGGGTGCCACGCCTCCTTTATGCCCAAGCCGTTGGCGGGCGAGGACGGCAGCGCTATGTTCCTGTGCCAGTCGCTATTCGACCACGACGGCAACAACGTCTTTTGGGGCGAGGACGACGAGAAGTACCACCTCTCCGATATCGCCAAGCACTACATGGCCGGCATCTTGGCGCACGCGCGCGAGATCAGCGCCATCACTAACCCCACGGTCAACTCGTACAAGCGCATCACCACGGGCGGCGACTCCGTGCCGCAGTACGCCACGTGGGGCCTGCGCAACCGCGCGAGTATGGTCCGCATTCCGGTCTACAAGCCCGGCAAGCAGCTGTCCACGCGCATCGAGCTTCGCAGCCCCGACCCCATGGCCAACCCGTACCTGGTCAACGCCGTCACGCTGGCGGCTGGTCTGGACGGCATCGAGCGCAAGCTGGAGCTCCCGCCCGAGGCAACGGCTGAGACGCTCAAGCTTACCGACCGCCAGATGGTCGAGGCCGGCTACACGCCGCTGCCGCGTTCGCTCAAAGAGGCGCTCGACGTGTTTGAGGACTCGCAGTTTATGAAGGATGCCCTCGGCGAGCATATCCATAGCTTCTTCCTCAAAAAGAAGCGCGACGAGTGGCATAAGTTTGAGTCTACGATCACCGAGTGGGAGATCAAGCACTACCTGGCGAACTCCTAATCGCGCTGGCTTGTTCCAGTACGATTGAGCTCATTTCTTTGGAGGCCGATATGTCCGAAAAGAGTGCCCTGTTCATGGCGCGCACGACGCGCTTCCACGAGTTTGCCCGCAGCTTGACGACCACCCTGGGTGTCGAGGTGAGCCTGGCAACCCCCGATTCGCCGACTGCGGCGCACGACTTTGACCTGCTGATTCTCGATTCCGACGGCATTCGCAGCGACCGCATCGATCAGATTGCCAAGTGGCTTGACGATCGCGGCGGCGTCCCCATGCTGGTGATCGTCGATGATGAGGCCCTTGGCACCCTGCGCCTGCCGAATCACGCGCATGCCGACTTTGTGTGCCCCACGGCGACGCCCAACGAGCTCAAGGCTCGCGCGCAGCGCTTGATGGGCGAGGAGGAGACCGTTACCGCCGACGATGTGCTCAACATCGATAACCTCGAGATCAACCTGGCTACCTACCAGGTGACGCTCGATGGCGAGCCCATCGACCTGACGCTGATGGAGTACTCGCTGCTGAGCTTTTTGGCGACGCACCCCAACCGCGCCTACAGCCGCGAGGTGCTGCTGCACCGCGTATGGGGCTTTGAGTACTGCGGCGGCACGCGCACCGTCGACGTGCACATTCGACGCATCCGCTCCAAGGTGGGCCCGCAGATCGCGGCGCACATCACCACCGTCCGCGGCGTGGGCTATCTGTTTAAGGACTAGATTTCCACCACAAAGGGGACAGGCACTTTTGTGGTGGTTTTGACGCAGGTACGGATTCCTTTCGGGTCTGCGGCAGAACTTAAGCCTTCCTAAAAGATTGCGTTCTCATACACTTGCGCCCGCATATTGGGGTACAACTCAACGTGAACAATGATGGCCCGCCACATGTTTGGCGGGCCTTTGGTTATTTGACGAAAGGATCGCAGCCATGAGCGAGTACGATTCCCAGCGTCCCCAGGATGCGGGCAACGCCGGCGAGACCCAGCAGCAGCCGCGTGTGCAGGTGGAGTCGACGCCTGCCGGCAGTAACATTCCCTACGTGCAGGCTTACGACACGCAGACCGGCAAGCCGCTGGGTGGCCAGCAGGTCGTGAACAAGCACACGGTGGTCAAGACCAAGACCAAAAAGCTGCCGATCTTTATTACGGCGCTTGCCGGCTGTGCCTGCGGAGCCCTGCTGGTCATTGCGCTCATTATGAGCGGCACGCTCGATATCGGTGGCGGCAAGAATGCCGTGACGGCGGGTGCTTCGGGTTCGTCGACGCAAAAGATCACCATTGACTCCGAGGACACCACGTTGGCCGAGGCCGTTTCTGCCAAGGCATTGCCCTCCGTGGTTTCCATTACCGCCACTTCGAGCGGTAGCCAGAATGGCTCGCTTTCGCAGTCTGCCGACGAGTCGGATAGTTCGGGCAGCGTCGGTTCGGGCGTGGTGCTCGATACCGAGGGCCACATCCTCACCAACAACCACGTGGTCGATGGCTATGACCAGTACGTGGTGACCATGGACGACGGCACCACCTACGAGGCCGAGTTCGTGGGCAACGACGCCTCGAGCGACTTGGCCGTCATCAAGCTCAAGGACGCCGACGCCTCCAAGCTTACGCCGATCGAAATTGGCGACTCCTCCAAGCTCAACGTTGGCGAGTGGGTTATGGCGATCGGCTCGCCGTTCGGCAACGAGCAGTCTGTCTCCACCGGTATCGTCTCGGCGCTCTACCGCTCCACGGCCATGAGCTCTACCAGCGGCAACACCATCTACGCCAACATGATCCAGACCGATGCCGCCATCAACCCGGGCAACTCCGGTGGCGCGCTCGTCAACGACAACGGCGAGCTCGTGGGTATCAACTCGCTCATCGAGAGCTACTCGGGCTCCAGCTCGGGCGTTGGCTTTGCTATTCCCGTTAACTACGCCAAGAACATTGCCGACCAGATTATCGACGGCAAGACGCCGGTGCATCCGTACATGGGCGCTACGCTTTCGAGCGTCAATGCGCTTAACGCCCGCACTAACAAGCTGAGCACCGATAGCGGCGCGTATGTGGCAAGTGTCGTCGAGGACGGTCCTGCTGCCAAGGCCGGCATTCAGGAGGGCGACGTCATCACCAAGCTGGGCGACGACGAGATCACGAGCGCCGATGGCCTGATCATCGCACTGCGCAGCCACGAGGTGGGCGAGAAGGTCGAGATCACACTCATGCGTGGCAAGGAAGAGAAAAAGGTCACCGTCGAGCTGGGCTCCGATGAGGAGCTGCAGAACCAGCAGCAGGACGACAGTTCGACCGACACCGGCAACGGCGGTATTACCGACGAGCAGCTGCGCCAGTACCTGGAGGAGCTGTTAGGCCAGCAGGGCCAGGGTCAGGGCTACGGCCAGGGTTACTAACGAGCCGTATCGCACATGCCGATGCCAGAGGGGGCTGTCCCATCAACGCGGGACAGCCCCTCTTTTCTTATTTTTCCGTTGGGGACGGAGGAAAACGGATCATTTGGAAATGGCAAGGGCATGGTTTGATTGCGCGATCCACCCCGGTCTGGCGGCTGCCGATTCGGTGCGGTTGGAAAGGGCGATTTGGCTCCATCGCGACCGGTGGTACTCTTGTATCCGTTTGAAATCGAGCGAAGGAGTGCCGCTATGGAGCAATCGAGCCTGTTTGGTGACGGCGTGGACATCGATACCGAAACGCCCGCGAGTGCGGATACCGCTGCACCGGCCGATGCCCGTGCCCAGGCGGCAGCGCGCGCGGCCGAGCTGCGCCACGAGCTCGATTACCACGCCTATCGCTACTACATGCTCGACGCGCCCGAGATCACGGACGCCGCTTTTGACAAAATGCTCGTTGAGCTGCAGGAAATCGAGGCGACCTACCCCGATCTGGTAACGTCCGACAGCTATACCCAGCGCGTGGGCGGCTACGTGAGCGAGCAGTTTACGCCGGTCACGCACATGGCACGCATGTATTCCATGGACGATGCCATGGACCTGGACGAGCTCGACGCATGGCTCCAGCGCACCGAGGATGCGCTCGGCGCCGGCAGCGTTACCTATACCTGCGAGTTAAAGATTGACGGCCTGGGTGTGGCACTTACCTACCAAAACGGCACCTTTGTGCGCGCGGCCACACGTGGCGATGGCACCACGGGCGAGGACGTGTCGCTCAATGTCCGTACCATCAAGGATGTGCCCATGCACCTGTCCGAGCCGGCGCTCGCCCACATGGGCGCCGACCGCGAGCGCACCATTGAGGTACGCGGCGAGGTGTACATGCCCAAGGGCAGCTTTGTTCGTCTGAACGACGAGGCCGATGCCGAGGGCCGCGATCCCTTCGCCAACCCGCGCAACGCCGCCGCCGGCAGCCTGCGTCAGAAGGATCCCAAGGTCACGGCGCGCCGCGATCTGGCCACCTTTATCTATGCCATCGCCGATACCGACCCGCTGCACGTCCACAGCCAGCGCGAGTTCCTCGATTGGCTGCGTAGCGCCGGCTTTAGCGTCAACCCCAACGTGGCTCGTTGCGCCACACCCGCCGAGGTTCACGAGTTCTGCGCCCAGGCGCTCGAACATCGCGGTGACCTGGATTACGACATCGACGGCGTGGTCGTAAAGGTTGACAGCTTCCAGCAGCAGCTCGACCTGGGCTTTACCGCCCGCGCGCCGCGCTGGGCCATCGCCTTTAAGTTCCCGCCCGAGGAAAAGCAGACCGTCCTGCGCGAAATTCGCATCCAGGTGGGCCGCACCGGTGTGCTCACACCGGTCGCCGAGTTCGACCCGGTGACGGTCGCCGGCTCCACCATCGCGCGCGCCACGCTGCACAACATCGACGAGATCCGCCGCAAAAACGTGCGCGAGGGCGACACTATCATCGTGCACAAGGCGGGCGACGTGATCCCCGAGGTCGTGGGTCCGGTGCTCGACAAGCGCCCGGTCGATTCGGTCGACTGGCACATGCCCGAGGTCTGCCCCGTGTGCGGCAGCCCCGTGGTCCACGAGGATGGCGAGGTGGCCTACCGCTGCGTCTCCATCGACTGCCCCGCGCAGCTCAAGGAGCGCTTGCTCCACTGGGTGAGCCGCGGCTGCATGGACGTCGACGGCCTGGGCGACGAGATCGTCGACAAGATGATCGCCGCCGGCCTGATCCACGATGTCGCAGACTTCTACCAGCTCACGGTCGATGACATCGCAGGCCTGGACACGGGGCGCACCTATGCCAGCTCAAACAGCAAAAAGGGCGTCAAGAAGGGCGATCCCATTCCGGTGGGCCTCAAGACGGCCGAAAAGATCATCGCCGAGCTCAACAAGTCCAAGAGTCAGCCGCTCGGTCGCGTGCTGTTTGCCCTGGGTATACGCCACGTGGGCAAGAGCGTGGGCGAGGTCATCGCCGAACGATTCCTGTCGATTGACAAACTTATCTTGGCGAGCGAAGAGGACATCGCCGAGTGCGAGGGCATCGGTCCCAAGATCGCGGCGAGCGTCAAGCAGTTCCTGGCCGTGCCCGAAAACCTTGCCGTGCTGGAGCGCCTGCGTCAGGCGGGCCTGTCGCTCGAGGTCGACCTGGGCGCCGCGCACGCGCAAGCCGCAGCCGACGCTGGCGTGGCGGGCGAGCTCGCCGACGCACAGCCGCTTGCGGGTTTAACCTTTGTGCTCACTGGTACACTCGTCAACCGCACGCGCGACGAGGCGGGCGCGGCGCTCAAGGTGCTCGGCGCCAAGGTTTCGGGCAGCGTGTCGAAGAAGACGAGCTATCTGGTCGCCGGTCCCAAAGCGGGCTCCAAGCTCACCAAGGCCGAGCAGCTGGGCGTACCCGTGCTGGACGAGGCGGTACTTGAACAGATTTTGGCGACGGGTAGGGTCCCGGAGGCATAATGATTTGTTGAGGAACTGCGCAGAGGCTCAGTTCCTCAACATCTCCTTATAGTGTTTGCCTGTTCAATTTCGATATCGTTTCCCTCGTATGATCCAGATGCGTCTACCGACTCAAAGCGTGAGTAGGAAACTCTTGTCCCAACTTTGATTTGGGAAAGCTTGTCTTTGATTCGGCCAGATGAGGGGAATGTAATCCGGGTTTGCTTTCCAGCGTCGGTGTAGCGGGGACTGTTGTCTGTTTGGATTACGAGTTCCGTTCCCTCAATAGAATGAACGCTGCCGGCTCCAAAGACAAGGTAATCATCTCCTCCGCTATAGCGGGCTCTATCTGTGCATGAAGAAACGGATGCAAACATAGCGAAAATCACCAATATCGTAACCAGGGCAAAGGCCGTGGTGCCATAGCATTTTGATGGTGCCATCCGGTCTACCAAAAGACTGTTCCGTTCAATTTGACCATATTGGGCGTTGCATAGTTAATCGCTCGGGGATAAGTGTTCCATCCGTCGAATACTTCGAGCCACTGCAGTTCGATGCCAGAGCTTCCATTATGCCCAGTAAAATAGCCAGTTACCGTGACCGTATGACCTGATAGCTCGACGGATCCTTCACTGTTTCGGCTGTTGATCCACATATGATACAAGCCGATATTCCCTTGATCGATAGTTGCTCTGTACTGAGCGAATTGAGGCTGATAACCGAAAAATTGAGTATTAAGTGCTCTACCCTTTTGAGCGGCAAGACTTTTAAACGGAACAATTCCATCTGGGATGATCGTGCTTCCGTACTCGACGCCCTGATCATTGGTCTTATACGTTGTTGTGCCAGTGACGTTCCATATTTCTTTATAATAATCGGGATTAAATTGATTAGCGTTTGAACTGGTGAGACCGTAATGCATTGATACAGCGTACAAGGCAGAAACGACGCATGCATACTTATTAGTGCGGGCTTCAACTAATGATTCCGAGACTCCTCGGAACGGTATTCCGTTTAAATCGTCTATTTGGAAATGCAACATCAAGTCATCTTCATTGATAATGACAGCATCCCATGAAGTTGGGTTATTGCTTTGAGGTGCTATACCCTTTTCGGTGACAATCGGGACAGACCGTATATTGTTATAGTTGGTTACACAGTCTCTAGTTCCTGGCACCAAAGTTCCATATTCAATATCGTTGTACGAAATTAGTACGGTTGGGTTTGTGGCCTGTTGGCCGGAATAAGTTGAAATGGCGTTTGATAGAGAAGCTGAAATCGGAAGAATGGTATCGCCGAGGGTTATCTCCTTCAGAAGCCCAGGATATGATGCGTCAAGTATTAAATAACCGTAAGGGCTTCCTTCCCTTGTGACACTGATTTCATAGCCACAGATAAGGCCGATTTGTTGGCATACGGGAACGATTTGCTCGATCTCTAAGTTCGCGGATCCGTCGACGATGGGCAACAGGGAAAGCGCGTAGTCTTGTGCTAGGTCTGATGTAAAAGCGACGGATGAGTTTGAGTCGGCAGCGAATACTCTTGTTGGGCGTGACGCGGATAAGCCGATGATCGAGGCTAGGCCGAGAAGAAACGAGCGACGTGATTGAACTCTGGGCATAATGTCTCCTGCCTATGGGGGGCAATATGCTGTCATTTTATTTGCTACAAAATACAATCTAATTCGGATTAAGGTAAATGGATGGAATTGCTCGATAAATGGTAGTGATTAGCGGACCGGTATCGCGATCCTCGTCACATACGCTCCCGGGTCGTCGCTGATGATGTCGTCGATGAGGGCGATTTCGCGCGAGGGACCGGCGGGGGACAGGTCGCGCTCGTGCATGTAATCGAGTAAGCGCTCATAGCGCGGGGCCGCCTGACCGTGCGTGCCGCGGAAGCTGACCGTCAGACACCGCGCGGCGGGACGTACTTCGACATCGCCCAGGTAGGTAATCGTCCGTGTCATCCAGCAGCAGAAAGACTTCGTCGTAGCCGTCAAAGTCGCCGCCGGCCAGGCGCTCGGCGCTAATCCCGACGCCTAAGTTGCCCAGAAAAACAAAGGTCTCGTGCTGGCCCTTCTGCAGCTGACGAATCTGCCACTCCAGCGCATAGGCGTCGGTAGGGTTGACGCGTTCACGCAGCACAGCGCAGCGGAGCTCGGGCGCATCGATTGTGCAGATGGTATCGAGCTCGGTGTTCAGGGCATCATGCAGCAGCGCAAGCCGGTTATCGATCTTGCGCGACACGCGTTCAAGTTCACGGCGCTTGCGCTCGATGAGCTCCTGCTGCTGAGCTAGCTGCCGCTGCATGAGGTCCACATCGCGCGTGGTCACAAACTCGCGGATTTGCGCCAACGGCAAGTCGAGAACACGCAGGTGGCTGATGGTGTTGAGGGTGGAGAGCTGCCGCGATCCGTAGTAGCGGTACCCACTCGTCGGATCGATGTGCGCCGGGTCCAGCAAGCCCATCTGCTCGTAATGGCGCAGCGTGCCCACATTCAGGTTAAACAGACGCGCCACCTCGCCAATTCGGAGCAGGCCCTCGGTATGTTCAGTTGGCGAGTCGGTCACAGGACAGCTCCTTTCAATAGGGTCGGGGAGGGCGCCAGGCTCGCGTTGCCCCGCTACGCTGCCAACTTGTCAAAAGCCCCGCGCCGGTTGAGCACGGTAAACGCGACAACACAGATGACTGCCGACAAAATCGATCCGCACGGCGAAGCGATGCCCATGGGAAACAGCGTGTTGGAATAGGCGTTCGACAGCAGCCACGCGCCCGGCACGCGAATGAGCGCCACGGCCAGCACGTTGTGCGCAAAGCCGATGTAGCTCTTGCCGTATGCAGCGAAAAAGCCACTAAAGCAAATGTGGATGCCGGCAAAGATTGCATCGAAAATATAACTGTGCATATAGCCGGTACCGGCCGCGACCACCGCGGGGTCCTTGGCAAAAAAGCCGATAAACGCCGGCGCCACCAGCCACATCAGCACCGTGATCAGGCAGCCGTACACCACCGAGATCGTCATGGCGTCCTTGAGCACCTGACGCGCGCGATCGCCCTTGCCCGCGCCGGCATTTTGCGCCGTGAGCGCGCTGACGGTGGCGCCCATGGAGCTCGGCACAATGAATAAAAAGCTGATCATCTTCTCGACCAGGCCCACGGCGGCGGCGTCGACGAGCCCTCGGTGGTTGGCGATGACGGTGATAAACATAAACGCCACCTGGATGCAGCCGTCCTGTACGGCCACGGGCACGCCGATCTTAAGGATGCTGCCGAGCACCTCGGGCTGGGGGCGCAGGTCGCTGCGCTTAACATGGATGTTCGTGCGGCGGCTCTTGAGCCACACGAGCGCGAGGGCAACGCTGGCCGTCTGGGCGGTTACCGTGCCGAGCGCCGCACCCACGGGGCCGAGTCCCATGTGGCCGATAAACAGAAAATCGAGCGCGATGTTGATGACGCACGCCACGCCAATCACGTACATGGGCGAGCGCGAATCGCCCAGCCCGCGAAAGATGGCCGAGAGGATATTGTACGCGGCGATAAAGGGAATGCCGACAAAGCAGATACGCAGGTAGGCGGCGGTTCCTTCGACCGCCTCGGCCGGCGTGCCAATGAGTGCCACGATTTGCGGGCACAGTGCGAGCAGGACAGCGGCCAGTACCACCGAGACGCCCATAAACAGCGTGATGGTATTGCCGATGGCGGTCTCGGCGCGGTCAAACCGGCGCGAACCCACGGCGTGGCCGACGATGACCGTCGTTCCCATGGCCAGACCCACGAGCGTCACGGTAATGATATAGAGCGTCTGCGCGCCATTACCCACGGCGGTGATGCCGGTGGCGCCGCTAAACTGCCCCATCATGTACAGATCGGCCATGCCGTAGAGCATCTGCAAAAAGTACGAGAGCATATAGGGCAGGGCAAAGACCGCGATGGTCTTAAGGACATTGCCGCGTGTGAGGTCGTGTTCCATGGGCGGGGCTTTCTGGCTGGGTTTGTTTACGTACCAGTGTAGTGAAAACCCTACAACGATTGTAGAGTCAAGGTTTGTGTTGACGCCGAAGCGAAAAAGTCTCGCGCACCATTATTCCGAGTGAATATGGACACACGTCACGAGAACTCGCCGCCGTCGCTAACCTTGCAGAAAACGATTTCGGAATACTTGACACCATTATTCGGCGCGCAATAATACGTGCGTTTGCGAACAACGTTTGATGGGGGTTGAACCTGCGTGCGCAATCTCAAAATACTGTTTTCCTATCTAGGGGCATACCGTCGCGATGCCATCCTCGGCGTGTTCTTTGTGTCGGTCGAGACGGTGCTCGAGCTGTTTATCCCGGTCATCATGGCCAACATCATCGATGTGGGCGTGCCTGCGGGTGATATCAACTACATGCTGCTGCAGGGCGCGTACATGTTGGTGTGCGCTGCGCTTTCGCTGGTACTGGGCTTGGGTTATGCCCGCACGTCCGCCCGCGTTGCCTCGGGCCTAGGCGCTAACCTGCGCGAGGCCGAGTACAAAAAGATTCAGACGCTCGCTTTTGGTAACCTGGACAACTACGACGCCAGCTCGCTCGTCACCCGCATGACCACGGACATCACCGTTATCCAAAATGCTGTGGGCAACGGCTTTCGCCCTATGGTGCGCGGCCCGGTGACGCTTATCGTCGGCCTTATCTACGCGCTGATGCTGTCGCGCCCGCTCGCCACCGTCTTTGCGATCATCTTGCCCGTGCTTGCAATCGTACTGGGCGTCATCACCTATCGCGTGAGCCCGCTCTACCGCCAACTCCAGACCTCGATGGACCACCTCAACGGCGTGGTACAGGAGGACCTCACCGCCGTGCGTGCCGTCAAGGCCTACGTTCGTACCGAGCACGAGGAGGCCAAGTTCGACACCGTCAATACCGAGCTCGCCGGCACGGCGACAAAGACCTTTGGCAGCGCGGTGCTCAACCTGCCGGTGTTTCAGCTGTCGATGTACGTGGCTGCGCTCTCTATCCTGTGGATTGGCGGCCGCATGATTCTCGCCGGCAAGCTGGGCGTGGGCTCGCTCACGGGCTTTATGAGCTACGTGCTGCTGATCATGAACTCGCTCATGATGATTTCCAACGTGTTTTTGCTGCTCACGCGCGCTCTCACGAGTGTGGGCCGTATCGCAGAGGTGCTCGATGAGGAGCCCTTTATCGCCAACCCTGCGGGAGACCTCGCGACTGCGGCGCCAGCGGACGGCAGTATCGAGTTTCGCGACGTTTCCTTTAAATACCGCGCGGATGCAGCCGAGGATGTGCTCGAGCATATCGACCTTCGCATCGAGAGCGGCTCGACGGTGGGCATCCTCGGCGGCACGGGTTCGGGCAAGAGCTCGCTTGTGCAGCTGATTGCGCGCCTGTACGACGCCACCGAGGGCGCCGTGCTTGTGGGCTGTCTCTTATACACATCTCCGAGCCCACGAGACGGACTCCTATCTCG
>URLR01000037.1 GCA_900548815.1 uncultured Collinsella sp. | reverse complement strand
GAAAGCACTTAATGTGCTTTCCGTCTTGCGCAGGACTGTAGAGCAGCAAACTTAACCCCCGCCCTCAGCCCCGGAGACCCTCCCGGAGGGACCCAAAAAATTTTTTCAAAAAAGTTGTTGCGCGCCGGACAGACTTCTGTGTATACTAATCCCCGCAGCGCACGCGAGCGGAAACAAACGCGAACGTCTGCCTGGGGAGTTAGCTCAGTTTGGTTAGAGCGCCGGCCTGTCACGTCGGAGGTCGCGGGTTCGAGCCCCGTACTTCCCGCCAACGCAATTAAAGCCACGTCTTCGGACGTGGCTTTTTGCGTTTGATGCACTTTGTTTCGATAGAACGATCGCCCTGGTGCATCTTCGCCCAGAATCCTCGCGCCTTCGGGAACGCAAGTAAAATCCAATAAGTATATCTGTCTGAACAACAGCTTTGTTGCGCAACACCTGTTCAACGAGACAGGGGGTTAGGTTATACTAAATTGCACCGTGCGCCGCATCTGATGCATTTCGCTCCAAGCGCGGCACTCAGTGGATATCCGATTTACCATTTGGATGTCCTGGTGGTCATTTAGCGTCTCGACACAAGCTCGGCCCCGGAGCTCGTTCGAGCTGTTCGTATTCCTTGAAAGGGGAAAAATGGACATATCGAGGAAGACTGATTACGCCCTTCGTATGCTGGCGATGCTTGCCGAGGATCCGGAGTGCTTACTTTCTGTTCGCACCGCTGCCGAAGAGGTCAATGTTCCGTATTCGTTTGCCCGCTCGATTCAGCACGGTTTGGTCCAGGCCGGTATTGTGGAGAGCCTGCGTGGCGTCCACGGTGGCATGCGTCTCAAGGTCAGTCCGGACGACGTCACTATCCGCCAGGTCGTCGAGGCCGTTCAGGGTCCTATGGTTATGAACGATTGCACCGCGCCCGATGGTGACTGTGCGCGCATGGGCGCGTGCTGCTATCATCCCCTGTGGGCCGGAGCCCAGGCGTTGATGCGCGACTACCTCGATTCCGTTTCGCTCGGCGACATCGTCGCTCACCGCCAGTTCCCAGCCGTCGATCCCAAGTTCGCCGACCGCGAAGCGTTTCCCGAGTACGCCACCTGCGCGTGCGCTTACCGGGAGGAATAGCGCCGCATAAGGAGCATAGCCATGATTCAGGACCCCTTTCGTTCGATGATTCGTTCGGAAGGGGTCCTGCGTTATCGCGACCTTCCGTGGCGCCGTACACGCGATCCGTACATCATTTGGCTTTCTGAGGTTATGTTGCAGCAAACACAGGTGCCGCGCGTGGAGACGCGTATGCCGGCGTGGCTCGATCGCTTTCCGACTGTTCAGGCGCTCGCTCAGGCTGTCCCTTCCGATGTCTTGGATGCGTGGCAGGGGATGGGCTATAATCGCCGCGCCTTGGCGCTTCACAGGGCTGCACAGTGCGTTGTAGAGGACTGGGATGGGGAGTTTCCGCGCGAGACGCGTGACTTGGTCGCTCTGCCCGGCATTGGCCCGGCAACGGCGCAGGGCATCCGTTCGTTTGCGTTTGATCTTCCGGGCGTGTATTTGGAGACCAATGTGCGCACGGTCTTTTTGCATCATTTCTTTCCCGATGTGCCGGCCGTTCCCGATCGCGAACTGGTGCCGCTGATCCAAGCTGCCTGTCCGGCGGCCCCCGGTGCGGCGGCGGACGAGATCGCGCCCTTTGCCGCGCCTCAAGACGATGCCGACACGCCGCGCGCGTGGTATTACGCATTGCTGGATTACGGCGCGTATCTTAAAAAGACGCTGCCCAATCCGTCCAGGCGGTCGGCGGGCTATAGTCGTCAGTCCAAGTTTGAGGGCTCGCGCCGCCAAAAGCGCGCGCATATCGTGCGTATGTTGTTGGCAGCGCGCGATGGGCAGCCGGCGGGGATTACGCTTGCTGATGCCGTGGTGGGCGTTAACGAGATGGAAGCGGCAGCCGGTCGCGGGCCGGTCGAGTGCGACTTGATCGCGGGCATTCTAGCTGACCTGGAGCGCGAGGGCTTTTGCCGAGCCGAGGACGATCGTTGGTTGAGTGTGTAGCCCGCTCAAATCTGAAGAACGGGATTGTAAGGTTTAAATTCGCGGCTTGAGGGCATCCTAAAGACAAGGTCGCTCAAAGCCTATGGGCGGCACGTGTTGAAGGGAAGTACACCTATGGATTTTGAGAATTCCCAAACCAAGAAGAACCTCGAGACTGCTTTTGCCGGTGAGTCCCAGGCACACACCAAGTATCGCTACTACGCATCTAAGGCCAAGAAGGATGGCTACGTTCAGATCTCGAATATCTTTGCCGAGACGGCGGGCAACGAGTCCGAGCACGCCAAGCTGTGGTTTAAGTATCTGCACGACGGCGCCGTTCCGGGCACTCTGGACAACCTGCGCGACGCCGCCGCGGGCGAGAACTACGAGTGGACCACGATGTACGACGAGTTCGCCAAGACCGCCGAGGAGGAGGGCTTTGCCGAGATCGCCGAGAAGTTCCGTGGTGTCGCCGCCGTCGAGAAGGCCCACGAGGAGCGCTACAACAAACTCGTCGAGCGCATCGAGTCGGGCGAAGTGTTTGAGCGTGAGGGCGTGAAGGTGTGGAAGTGCCTGAACTGCGGGCACCTGCACGTTGGTGCCGAGGCGCCTGAGGTGTGCCCGGTGTGTAACCACCCCAAGGCGTACTTTGAGGAGCAGGTGGTGAACTACTAGCGCTTGGCGCTGGCTGCTGCGGAGCGCAGGGCGGGAGGCCGGATCGCCTTCCCTCCCCGCTCACGGCTCCGCAGGGTCGCGTTGAGGGAAGGTAGTCCGGCCCTCCCGGCCCGCTTTGGGTCGTCGCGCGCTCGTTACAGAAAAGCTAATAAAAAAGTTTGTGTGCCGCCCCTTTTGGGGCGGCACGTTTTTGTATGGGGACTGGTTGGGACGGCGCCGTTCATGGGTGGGGTACACTGAGTAGCGACTTTTAGTTTATCTACTACCTGATGGGGTGTTTTTTATGGGCAAGAAGTCTCGAGCTCGGGTTGCTGCGGCGGGAACTCGCAAGGATCCTGGTCATCGGGTTGCCGAGGGTAAAAAGGCCGATCGTGCTGAGAAGGACAAGAAAGTCGGCGCGCATGCTCATCCTGAGTGGGCGCCTCATTTGAATTCGGCTAGTGAGGATTTGACTGCCAAGTTGTTTACTCTGGTCGAGGTAATTTTGGGCGTGGTGCCCCTTGTGGTTATCGGTTTATTCTTGGCTTCGAAGGACGCCACGAGTGTCGATAAACTCACCGAGGTCTTTTCGCAGGACCCCTCGATGGTGGTCTCGTTTATTTCTGCGTGCTTGCAGCCGTTTGTGGCGTACATGCTGTATATGGTCTACCGCAAATACTGCGAGGGTGATGCGGGCTTTGCCGCCGGTAACCTGATCGGTCTTTTGTGCTCCGAGATCCTACTGCTCAATATCCCGGGCGTCATCGGTATGGGCATCTTGCTGTGGCGTGTTTGGCGCAACGTCGCCCCGCACTTTGAGAGCTGGTTGTTTGAACGCCGTGCAATGGGCGTGCTGGCAGACATCGCGGGCTCGCTCGTGATTCTAGCCTTGGCGTTTATGTGCGCCACCGCCGCCCGAGGTCTCGCAGGCATGTAGTCTGTCCTCACCGATCACGGAGCGCAGGGCGGGGAAACCTTTCCCTCTCGCTCACGGCTTCGCAGGGTCGCGCGAGGCAAAGGTTTCCCGCCCTGCGCTCCGGCGTTGAGTCGTCGCGTGCTCGTTACAGAAAAGCTGATAATAAGTTTGTGTGCCGCCCTTTGGGGCGGCACTTTTTGTGTGGGGTCCCGGTCTCCACAATTTTCGTCAAGCTATTGGTTAGATTTTGGTCAGTTGGCGTAAGGGTGGAAGGCCAAAAGATTGTTGGCGAAAAAAGCTCAGAGAAAGTGCTGGTAGGGGAGTTGTTGAGCTTTTCGACAGCTTTTGAGCAGAAGAAACTTTGTGGCTATTGCCGGCGATTGCGTTGTCGCGGTCATGGCGGTGCGGGATGCTGGTCGTAAGCGTCGAATGCTCCGATTTTGGAGGCCAGCATGGATCTGTTTCTTGAGACTCCGCAGCAACAAGCCGAGCGCATGTTGCGCCAACGGCAACGGCTTATGGAGATGCAAATGCAAGGGGTAGCCGCCCAGCCCCCTGCGCAAAATGCCACGCCTGCGGTTTCGCCTGCGGGCGGATCGGCGCCAGAGAACTATTCCGTACAACAAGATTCATATGCGCAGGAGCTTGCGTTCGACAAACGCCGCACGCGTCGTCGCCGCGTGGGCCAGCGCCTGCGCACATTGGCGATGATCGTGCTCATTCCGCTAGGACTTGCGGCGATTTTCTTGGTCTCGTATGCGCTCACCTGCATCCTCAACGGTGCTTCGCCCGGCGAAGTGCTCCAACATCTGTCAGCCCTCGGCCAGCGCCTAGGCGATGTCATAACAACAATCCGCGCCGGCTGGGAGAGTTAGCGTTTGTCACATTAGGACTTCTAGGGTGTAGGGATTATCGCCATGAGTAGAATCCTCGCATCCTGTGGGTCCTGTCATGCGACTTAATAGTATTATTGAAGATGAATAATAATAGGATTTGTTATGTATAAGCAGGATTTAGAACAGACTCTTTTGGGCATTGACGAAGAGGCGGAGCTGGAAATAGGTCCAAGAGACGACAGGCCGAACGTTGTATTGGTGGGAGGAAGCGCCTTCATGCTAAACGATGTGACGAATCGTTCGGTTACACATGACATTGATGTGTTTGAGGCAGATAGGTGCCTCCGCGAGATCATAGCTCGATACCCCGAGGTGAATGGTATGGCGGTGGCATATTGTAATCAGATGCCGTTCAATTACGAAGATCGTTTGATTCCCTTGGATATTGGGGCGCGTTTTATCAGGTACTTTACGCCATCCTTGGAGGACCTGGCGGTAATGAAGCTCTATGCCTGTCGTCCGAACGACATCATCGATCTTCATAGTCAGGCATTCGTCGACCGACTTGATTGGGGGTTGCTCGAACGGCTTATATTCGACGAGGGAGAGGCGCTGGCGTCGTCGCCTTCGGAGCGGAGTTATCAAGAGATGGTCTGTGCATACAGGCAATACAAAAAGGAGGTGCTCGGTTGAATCTGACCTTTGAGGGATTCTTAAAAGGCTATTGCCGAGAGCTATCCGGACAGCGGTCGCTGAGTTTTAGAAAATTGGTTGAGCAGGCGACGACGGATGCGCCGCGCGTGGCGGAGCCTCTGTTTTTGCTCGCTTTGGCGCAAGGAAAAGCCGAATACGTTCTGGGTTTATCCGAGGGCTCGTGGATGGAACGGGATTACCGAGACGTTTTATCCTTGTACGGTCAAGCGGGTAGCATGGCGTCTCTATGCGCCAAAAGTGAGCTCCCAAATCGTTATGCCAACGTTTGGCGTGCGTATAGAGCGGTGAAGGAAAAGCCGGCGGCCGATAGAAGGGTGAACGCCCTGATGAGAAAGAAAACGCTGGAAGCATTGGAGGAATCGGGTGTAACGCGCTATGGCCTCTGCCGTGCTCTGCGCCTGAATAAAGGAAACGTATACGCATACTTGGCCGGCGATGACTCAAAGGTGAGCAGGAAAACGGCGCGCCGCATTATGGAATATGCGGAGGAGAGGGGCACCCAAGAAGGGGTCGGGCGCCCGGTGTGTGTGGCGGGGTAAGATTGATCGCGGTTTTGATTGGTGCTCGATTGGGTTTGTTGAGCGGAGATTATGTCTGCTATTGATATTGTGCTTGTTGCGATCGCCTTGGTGGCGGTGGGGGTTGCTGCGGCTTGCGCCCTTCAGCTCAAGAGCCTGCGTGCCGAGTTGCGGGAGCGTGGCGACGGTGGCGCGGAAACGCTGGCAGCACTCGAGCAGGCCAACAACGCGCTCGATGCCCTGAACGTCGCGCTGGCCGAAACCCGCCGCACGGCCAATGCCATCGCGCAGCAGCAGACGACCGATGCGGCCGTGGAGCAGCAACGTTACCTGACCATCGCACGCGAGTTCTCGCAAGCTGGTGACCGGATGGATGACCTGCGCCGCGAGACGGCCCAACAGCTCGGCGCCAATCGCGAGGGCATCGAGCATCGCCTGGACAAGGTGCGCGAGACGGTCGATGCTCAGCTGGGCGCCATCCGCAAAGACAACAACGTGCAGCTCGATCAGATGCGCGCGACGGTGGACGAGAAGCTCTCCCGCACGCTCAACGACCGACTGTCGGCATCGTTTAAGCAGGTGAGCGACCAGCTCGAGGCCGTGTATAAGGGCCTGGGCGATATGCAATCTATCGCCACCGGCGTAGGCGACCTCAAGCGTGTGCTGGGCAATGTAAAAGCGCGCGGCATTTTGGGCGAGGTGCAGCTGGGTGCAATTCTGGCGGACATCCTTACACCCGACCAGTATCTGGAAAACGTCGCCACCAAGCCCGGTGCCTCGGAGCGCGTTGAGTTTGCCGTCAAGCTGCCGGTAGACGAGGGCGATCCCGTGCTGCTGCCGATCGATTCCAAATTCCCGGGCGACGCGTACGAGCATCTGATCGACGCCCAGGAGTCGGGCGATGCGGAGGCCGTTGCCGCAGCGCGCAAGACGCTCGATATGATGGTGAAACGCGAGGCAAAGGACATCTGCGAAAAGTACCTGAGTGTGCCGGCAACGACCAACTTTGGCATCATGTTCGTGCCGTTTGAAGGACTGTACGCCGAGGTCGTCAGCCGCCCCGGGCTTATCGAGACCCTGGGCCGCGACTATCACGTCAACGTAGCCGGTCCCAGCACCATGGCGGCCATCCTCAACAGTCTGCAGATGAGCTATCAGACGTTTAAGTTGCAAAAACGTACCGACGACGTGCTGCGCGTGCTCTCCGCCGTCAAGGCCGAGCTGCCGCGCTATCAAAAGGCGCTGCGCCGCGCCCAGCAGCAGATCGAGACCGCGGGCAAAACGGTCGAGGGCATCATCACCACGCGCACCAACGTCATGGAGCGCAAGCTCAAGGACATTGACGTGCTGGAAGATGCCGAGGAGGCCGACGAGATTTTGGGGCTTACGTCCGTGGAGCTGCTCGCAGACCAAAAAGACGAGGACTAATTGCAACAAGGCAGCGGGGCGCCGGCGCAAACGCGGGCACCCCGCTGCCTTTCACATCGCGCTTGCCTGAAGTGCGCTTTAGTGTGCAACAATGGCGTTTCGCCCTATCAGACGCGAAAGGAAGCCCATGTCTCAGAGAAACACCAGTCCGCTGAAACGCTCCACCGTTCGCCGCACGCTGCAGCGGTTTTGGGGTGTCACGCGCACGCAGCCGCTGATTGTCTTTCTCTCGGTGTTCTCGTCGGCGGGCTACATCTTTTTGCTGACGTTTGCCAATACCTATGTGATGGCCCTCATTGTCGACCGCGTTCAAGCCGGTCCCGTGGCGGGTGACCAGGTGTTTGAGGTCTTCGGCTCCTATATCCTGGCGCTCGTACTCGTTAACCTGGTGGGTCAGATCCTCTCCAAGCTACAGGACTACACCGTCTACAAGCTCGAGATTGCAGGCAACTATCACCTGGCGCGCCTATGCTTCGACACGCTCTCCAACCAATCCATGACATTTCACACCAGCCGCTTTGGCGGATCGCTCGTGAGCCAGACGAGCCGTTTTATGAGCGGCTATACGGGGCTGGTCGACGTGACGGTGTATTCGCTCATCCCCACCATCACCTCGGTCATCTGCACGGTGGCGGCGCTCGCCCCGGTGGTGCCGACGTTTACCGTGATCCTGGTGTGCATCATGGCCGTCTACATCGCGTTTGTCTGGCTTATGTACAAGCGCATCATGCCGCTTTCGGCCGCGACGTCCGCCGCGCAGAACAAGCTCTCGGGCGTGCTCTCCGACGCGGTCACGAATATCCTGGCCGTCAAGACCTGTGGGCGCGAGGACTTTGAGCGCGATCTGTTCGACGCCGCCGATCGTGCCGCGCGCGACGCCGAAACGGTCTCGATGCACGCCATGATGCAGCGCAACTTTACGACCTCGGGCCTTATCGTCATCACCATGGCCGTGGTGAGTGTGTTCGTGGCGGGCGGCAACGCGTGGTTTGGCATCTCGGCCGGCTCGCTCGTCATGATCTTTACCTACACCTATAACCTCACCATGCGCCTGAACTACGTAAGCTCCATGATGCAGCGCATCAACCGCGCTTTGGGCGATGCGGCCGAGATGACGCGCGTGCTGGACGAGCCACGTTTGGTGGCAGACGACCCGGACGCCCCTGAGCTCAAAGTGACCGAGGGCGCGATTGATTTTGAGCACCTGAGTTTTGCGTACCGTGACGCTGCAGCGGGCGAGAGCGTGTTCGATAACCTGACACTTCATGTGGCGGCGGGCCAGCGCGTGGGCCTGGTGGGCAAATCGGGTTCGGGTAAGACGACGCTCACCAAGCTGCTGCTGCGCCTGGACGATGTTCAGGGCGGCCGCGTGCTCGTGGACGGCCAGGATGTCTCGCGCTGTACGCAGCAGAGCCTGCGCCGCCAGGTTGCCTACGTGCCGCAGGAGGCGCTGCTGTTCCACCGCTCCATTCGCGAAAACATTGCCTACGGTCGTCCCGACGCCACTGATGAGCAGATTCGCGAGGCCGCGCGCCTGGCCAACGCCCTGGAGTTTATCGACCGCTTGCCTCGTGGCTTTGACACCATGGTGGGCGAGCGCGGCGTCAAGCTCTCGGGCGGCCAGCGTCAGCGCGTGGCCATCGCCCGTGCCATCCTAACCGACGCGCCGATTCTGGTGCTCGACGAGGCGACCTCTGCCCTCGACAGCGAGTCCGAGGCGCTGGTGCAGGAGGCGCTCGAGAATCTGATGCGCGGCCGCACCTCCATTGTGGTGGCGCATCGCCTGTCCACCGTGGCGGCGCTCGACCGCATCGTGGTACTGGCCGATGGCGAGATCGTCGAGGACGGCACGCATGCGCAGCTCGTCGAGGCGGGTGGTGAGTACGCGAGCCTGTGGAGCCGTCAGACCGGCGCATTCTTGGAGGCGTAAGCGTCTCGGACGTGGGACAATTGTGCCCATTAGTTTATTGTGCCGTTGAGCTAAGGAGTCGTTATGCCACGCGAGACCAATGCCACCAAGCGCGAGCGCGCCATCGAGGTGTGTGAGCGTCTCGACCGTCGCTATGGCCCGGTCGAGTGCTTTTTGGACCACGAGAATCCCTTCCGCCTGCTGATCGCGGTGCTGCTTTCGGCGCAAACGACCGATGCACAGGTCAACAAAGTGACGCCGCGGCTGTTTGCCCAGTGGCCCACACCCGAGGCCATGGCTGGGGCGAGCGTGGCTGACGTGGCAGACACCATCAAGTCACTCGGCTTCTACAAGAGCAAAGCCAAGCATGCCGTCGAGGCCGCGCAGATGATCGTCGCCGACTATGGCGGCGAGGTGCCGGCCGACATGAAGGAACTCGTGAAGCTGCCGGGCGTGGGACGCAAGACGGCGAACATCGTGCTCAACGTGGGGTATGGCATCGTGGAGGGCATTGCGGTGGACACGCATGTCAACCGCATTGCGCACCGCCTGATGCTGAGTCCCAAGACGCATGCCAAGGAGCCGCTCAAGACCGAGCAGGATTTGCTCAAGATTTTGCCGCACGAGTATTGGGAGTCGGTTAACCATCAGTGGATCACCTTCGGTCGCGAGATCTGCGACGCCCGCAAACCCAAGTGTGACGAGTGTCCGCTGGCAGATTTGTGCCCCAGCGTGCGCGTAGCGGGGTAGGGCGGAACGCATCTTCGTCTGGCGTTTTTTGCGGGGCTGGGTTTGCCCTTGAGCCGGAGTCCTCTCCATGCGTTACCATGACAGACAATGTATTTGACGTACGACCCGCCGAGCTTGCCCCGGCGGGCTTTTGGCGTTGCGATGCCGGAGGAACAGCATGCTCATTCACCGTATAGCCGCGCAGCTCTACACTGCCGAGGCGCTGCAGACCGTCGAGGCCGGACTCGATGCCGGCGAGGACGTGACGCTGGCCGTGTCGCAGTCGGGTCGCACGCTTATGGCGGCCGCCCAGTTTGCGCGCCGTCCGCGCCCGACGGTCTACATTGTGAGCGGCGAGGATGCGGCCGATCGAGCCGCGCGCAGCCTTGCCGCCTATGTGGGCCTGGCGCACGTGTGCCGCTTTCCCGAGCGCAAGGACTATCCGTGGCGCGAGCAGGCGCCCGACGACGCCGTGGTAGCGCAGCGCTGCGAGGCGCTGGGGCGCATCGTGCGCGGGGACAACTGCATCATGGTCGCCTCGGCTCGCGCGCTGCTGCGTTGCGTGCCGCCGGTCGAGAGCCGCTATTGGGAGTCCACGACCTTTGCGGTGGGCGAGGAGACTCCTTTTGATGAGGTGCCGCAGCGCCTGGTGGGCATGGGCTACACCAATGCCGGCGCCGCCGATGCGCCCGGTCTGTTTCACGTGCACGGCGACACCGTCGAGGTGTTTCCCGCGCAGGAGAAAGCGCCCGTGCGCATTGAGTTCTTTGGCGACGAGATTGACCGCATCCGCCGCATGGTGAGCTCAACGGGGCAGACCATCGGTAACGAGGACAGTATTGAGATCTTCCCCTGCCGCGAGCTGGCGCTTACCGACGATGCCGTCCACAACATGCACGTGGCGCTCTACCGTGCCAGCCAGGACGACAGCAAGCTGGCGGCGCTGCTCGAGATGGTGGATGCGCGCATCGTCACGCCCGAGCTCGACCGCTTTTTGCCGGTGATGTACGGCCAGACCGTAAGCCCGTTGGCGCACGTGAGCGGCAAGGCACTCGTGGTTCTGTCCGAGCCGCGCTCGCTGTTCGACGACTGCCTGCGCGCCTACGAGGATATTGAGGCCCGTGCCGGCGAGGCAGGGATTGACCGCTTGGATGGTCTGTACGTGCGCGCCCAACAGCTCGATTTTGGTGCCCAGCAGCGCCTGAACTACGTGAGCCTCATTCGTGCCGGCGGCGCGGTGACGGCAGAGCTCAAGATTGAGCAGCCGGCCATCGCAGGCTCGGACAACCGTTTTATGACGCGCATCCAGGAGGTCGTGGGCAAGCGCTATGCCTGCGTGTTTGCCATCCCCGACCGCGGTGCGCGCGAGTCGATGGAGCTCACCTTTGGCGACGAGGGCATTACCTTTGAGGAATCGCTGACCGCGGCGCCCGAAAATGTCGGCGCTATCGGCGACCGCGTTCGCGTGGCAGCGGCGGATTCCGCCGACCGTGCCGCACGCCAGGAGGCCCATGCTTCCATTCGCGAGCGTAAGGCCGACGCGCTCAACGCCCGCTCGCTCGAGGCGGGCGCCGCGCAGGCTGCCGCCGGCGCCGCCGTGCCCACTATTTCGCGCGGACGTGTGACCTTTGTCGATGCCGCCTTGCCGCAGGGCGTGGTGGTGCCCGATGCCAACCTGGCCGTGTTCTCGATCGCCGACCTCAACGCCCGCATGGACGCCAACCGCGCGCGCAGCCGCCGCAAGGTGGACATTACGCAGATCACGTTCCCGTTTAAGCCGGGCGATTACGTGGTGCACGCTACCCACGGCATCGCGCTCTTTAGCGAGATCGCGCGCCAGGAAGTGGGCGGCAAGGAACGCGACTACTTTTTGCTGGAATATGCCGATGGCGACAAGCTCTACGTGCCGCTCGAGCAGGTCGACCGCATCACGCGCTACGTTGGCCCCGACGGCGACAAGCCGCGCCTGACCAGGCTCAACACAGCCGACTGGACGCGCGCTACCAACAAGGCGCGCAAGAACGCCAAAAAGCTGGCGTTTGACCTGGTCGACCTGTATACGCGCCGCTCGTCGATTACCGGTATCGCCTGCCCGCCCGACACGCCCGAGCAGATTGAGATGGAGGAGAGCTTCCCTTACGACGAGACGCGCGACCAGCTGGAGGCCATCGCCGATATTAAGGCCGACATGGAGGCGCCCAAGCCCATGGACCGCCTGCTCTGCGGCGACGTGGGCTTTGGCAAGACCGAGGTCGCCCTGCGTGCGGCGTTTAAGTGTGTGGACTCCGGCCGTCAGGTCATGGTGCTCTGTCCCACGACCATTCTGGCCCAGCAGCACTACGAGACCTTCTTTGAGCGCTTTGCCCCGTTTGGCCTCGAGGTCGAGGTGCTCAGCCGCTTCCGCACGCCGGCGCAGCAGAAGCGCGCGCTCAAGGCGTTTGCCGAGGGCGCGATCGATGTGCTCATCGGCACGCACCGCTTGCTTTCGGCCGATGTGAACCCAAAGAACTTGGGCCTGGTGATCATCGACGAGGAACAGCGCTTTGGCGTGCAGCACAAGGAGCAGCTCAAGAACCTGCGCGAGCAGATTGACGTGCTCACGCTTTCGGCAACGCCTATTCCACGAACCATGCAGATGGCCACGAGTGGCGTGCGCGACATGAGCCTGATCACGACGCCGCCGACCGGGCGTCGTCCCGTGATCGTGCACGTGGGGGAGTACGACCCCGATGTGGTGAGCGCGGCGATTCGCCTGGAGGTGGGCCGCGGCGGTCAGGTGTATTACGTGTCCAACCGCGTCAAGACCATCGATGACGCCGTGGCGCGCGTGCACGAGGCCGCGCCCGAGGCGCGCGTGGGCGTGGCGCACGGCAAGATGAGCCCGCGCGAGGTCGAGGACGTGATGATCGAGTTCGCGACCAAGAAGATTGACGTGCTCATCGCCACGACCATCGTGGAGAGCGGCATCGACAACGCGACCGCCAACACGCTCATCATCGAGGACTCGCAGCGCCTGGGTCTGGCACAGCTCTACCAGCTCAAGGGCCGTGTGGGCCGTTCTGCCACGCAGGCCTACGCGTACTTTATGTTCCCGGGCGAGCTGCCGCTCACCGAGGAGGCGACGGCGCGCCTGACCGCACTTTCCGAGTTCCAGGACCTGGGCAGCGGCATGCGCATCGCCATGCGCGACCTGGAGATTCGCGGCGCCGGCTCGCTTATGGGAGCCGAGCAGCACGGCAACCTGTCGAGCGTGGGCTTTGACCTGTTTACGCAGATGCTGGGCCAGGCCGTGGCCGAGGCGCGCGGCGATGACGACGCCGGCGTGGAGGCGGCGAGCGTGGGTATTAACCTGCCGGCCGACTACTTCTTGTCCGAGGAGTACCTGCCGGCGGTGGATCAGCGCGTGCTCGTGTACCGCAAGCTCGCAGCGGCCGAGGACTTGGAGAGCATCGATGAGGTGCAGGAGGAGACCGAAGCCGCGCATGGCGAGCTGCCGTTGGCGGGACTCAACCTGTTCAATCGCGCGCGCATCCGCATTCGCGGCGAGCGTCTGGGGCTCGAGAGCGTCACGCTCAGTGGCGGCCGCATCACGTTTTTGGGCGTCGACGTGCCCAAGAAGGTGGCCTTTGAGCTTAAGAACCGGTACGGCGCGGTGAACTTCCCTAAGAGCCGCAAGCTGTCGGTGCCCTACAAGGCGGGCGCCGGCGCGGGCAGCGGCCTGGGTCGCGGCCTCGACGCCAACGACGGCACCGGCCCCGTGGCCGCGGCACTCATGCTGCTGCAACAGCTGGGTGCTAGCGACGACGACTAGCGGGTCGACGCTGCAAACGCTCCATTTGGGCAATCTGACCCTCACTCGTCGGTCGCGTACGCAAGTACGCTTCCCTCCTCCTTCGGGCCACCTTGCCACAAATGGAACGTTTTCGCTCACTTATGCTCAACCTGTAAGGGTATTTATGGGACAAAGCTATCTTTGCCCCACCATGTTGCGGGTCGACCCTTCGCCCGACCGAAAGGAAAGCATGTTCGGATACATCTATAAGAAAGACGCCGCTGCTATCGCGGTCATCCTTGCCCTTTGCCTGGGCGTGGGCAGTTTCTTTGATTATCAGATCTCGAGCGCGCTGTTCAATATCGGCAGTATGTACGGTCGCCTTATCGAGGCCGCCGGCGAGCTGCCGTTCGAGCTGACGGCAAGCGTCGCGGGCGTTATGCTCGTACGCGCGGTGCGTCCCGACTCCAGGGGGAGCAAATGGCTCGCCGTGCTCGGCATCCTCGTCAACGTTGGCCTGGCCGGCTACGAGATCGTTTCGTCCCTGCGGGTTGGCGGTAAACTCATTGCCGTTCAGCTGGTGCTGACGTTTGTGCTGGTGATCGCCGCCAACCTTATCGTCTATCGCCTCACGCGCGCGACCGAGCCTGACGAGCTCACGCGCTGGGCGTTGATGGTGCTTGCCGTGTGGGTCGCTCAGGCCATTATCCTCAACGTGATTGTCAAGCCGCTGTGGTCGCGCCCACGCATGCGCGTGATCGAGGTGACGCAGGGACTCGAGTTTCAGCCGTGGTGGGTGATCGGCAACCCCGACAAGTGGGCCTATATTGCCGCCGGTGTAGTCAAGGACGGCTTTAAGTCGTTTGCGAGCGGACACACGGCGCACGCGGCAATCGGCCTCATGCTCGCTGGGCTTCCCGCGACGGCCTTTAAGGAAAAGCCGTCGCGCCGTCGTGTGGTCTTTTGGACGGCGGCTGTGGTCGCGGCGCTCGTCGCGTTTGGCCGCATCGTGATCGGAGCGCACTTTTTGAGTGACGTGAGCTGCGGTTTTGCTCTGGTACTGGCACTTGAGTGCCTTGCCGCGCGCATTGCCTATCCCAGCGGCGTACAATAGCTCCGTTTGAATCATCTGGCCGATACCCGGTAAGAGAGGATTGCCATGCTCGCGTTCAACAACGACTATTCCCACGGTGCACATCCGGCAGTGCTGCAGGCGCTCGTCGATACCAACATGGAACCGCAGCCTGGCTACGGTACCGATGCGCATACCGAGCGCGCCAAGCAACTTATTCGCGAGGCCTGCCAGGCCCCCGATGCCGACGTGTTTTTTCTGGTGGGCGGCACGCAGGCCAACGCGACGGTAATCGACATGCTGCTTGCGCCCTACGAGGGCGTCGTTGCTGCCGAGACTGGCCACGTTGCCTGTCACGAGGCGGGCGCCATCGAGTTTGGCGGCCACAAGGTGCTCACCATCCCCGGCTACGAGGGCAAGATGCACGCCGAGGACCTCGAGAACTATATCCAGGTGTTCTACGAAAACGAGAGCTACGAGCACACGGTGTTCCCGGGTGCCGTGTACGTGAGTCTATCGACCGAGTACGGCACGCTGTACTCCAAGGCCGAGCTCGCGGCGATTCACGCGGTGTGCCAGAAGCGCGAGATTCCGCTGTTTGTGGACGGTGCTCGTCTGGCCTATGCGCTGGCGGCCGATGAGTGCGACATTACCCTGCCCGAGCTGGCGCAGCTGTGCGACGTATTCTACATTGGCGGCACCAAGTGCGGCGCGCTTTGCGGCGAGGCTGTGGTGTTCTGCGGCGTGCACGCCCCGGCGCATCCCATTCCGCGTATTAAGCAGCACGGCGCGCTGTTGGCCAAGGGTCGCCTGACGGGCGTGCAGTTTGAGGCGCTCTTTACCGACGGCCTGTATTTTGAGATTGGCCGTCAGGCGATCGAAACCGCGCGGGCGCTTCGTCGCGTGCTGCACGAGCACGGCTACCGGTTCTTCTTGGAGACGCCCACAAACCAGCAGTTCGTGATTCTGCCCAACGAGGACATGGCCCGCATTCGCGAGCATGCGGCGATCGAGTACTGGGAAAAGTACGACGATACCCACACGGTGGTGCGCTTTTGCACCAGCTGGGCCACGACGCAGGAGGACATCGACGCGCTGGCGGCTGTCCTGTAGTCTGATGTAATGACAAGGGGCCGCCCTGTGCCTGGACTTGGCGCAAGGCGGCCTTTGTTTTTGAGGGAGAAGGGTTGTATGACCGAGATGTCCGAGCCGACGATTCGCCTGGCGACGCCCGAAGACGCGCCGGCGTTGCTTGCCATCTATGAGCCGTATGTGCGCCAGACGGCGATTACCTGCGAATACGAGGTGCCGGGCGTTGAGGAGTTCGCCGGGCGCATCGAGCGTACGCTCAAGCGCTATCCGTATCTGGTGATGGAGCTGGACGGGCGTCCGGTAGGTTATGCCTATGTGAGTCCGCTCAACAGCCGCGAGGCATATGACTGGTCGGTCGAGACGTCGATCTACCTGGCGCGCGACGTGCGTCACGGCGGGCTGGGCCGCAAGCTGCACGATGCGCTCAAACAATGCCTGGTCGCGATGGGCATCACCAACATGTGCGCGCTCATCGCCGTGCCGCACGATAAGGACGACGAGTACCTGACGCACAACAGTCAGGATTTCCATGCCCATATGGGATATCGCTTGGTGGGTGCTTTCGACCGCTGTGCCCAAAAGTTCGGCCGCTGGTACGACATGTGCTGGATGGAGTTGGTCCTGACCGAGCGCACACCCAATCAACCCAAGCCAATCTGGTTCCCCGACCTCCCCAAACCTACCATTTAGGGACAGGTTAATTTTGGCAGGTTAGCCGATGGGCTCGGTGTATTTGGCGCGGTCGGTGCGTTGGATGCGCTTGGAGACATGGAGCGGTCGGCCGTCGGTGTCGTAGACGTAGTCGGTGATCAGGATCAGCGCCTGCCCGCGCTCAACGTTGAGCAAAAACGCCTCGTTTTGCGAGGCATAGCACACCTCAAAGGTTTTATGTCCCTGTGCCGGCGCGCGATGGAATTCCTGGCGCAGCGTGGCGTAGAGCGAACCGTTGATATCGCGATCGATGAGTGCTTCAAAGCTCGGTGGTAGATAGGTGGTCTCCAGGCACAGCGGCGCATCGTCCAGATAGCGCAGGCGGACAAGTTTGACGAGCTTGCTGCCCACGGCGGCGTCAAAGAACTTAGCTATGCTGCCGGCCGCCTTGGCAAAGCCCGAGTCCACGGTGCGCGTGGTGGGCTTCATGCCCTGACCCTGGACCTGCGCCGTATAGCTCGAAAACACCAGGTTGTTCTCGTGGAGCGCGGGCGTGTCGGCCACAAAGGCGCCACGCCCGCGCTCGGTGCGCACCAGGCCCTCATCAACGAGCACCTTAAGGGCGTGGCGCACGGTGCTGCGCGACAGCCCCGATTCGTCCATGAGTTCCATCTCGGACGGCAGCTTGTCTTCACGCGCGTAGACGCCGGCGGCGATGCGGTCACGCAGCATGCCCGCCAAGCGCTCGTATTGGGCCAAGTTCTTTTTTGACGAAGTGCTCATTCGATTAACCTGTATCTAACTTGTATGCTTATCGAATCAAGGATGTATCCAATACAACAACAAAACCGCTGGTAGCAAGTTATCGAAAACCGTATCAGCAAATTTTCTAAGACAAATATAGCATACAACTAGTCGACATAATCAAAACATGTATGTAACTTGTATGCCATCGAGAGCATCAAACGAGAAGAAAGGCTGATGCACGATGACTACTCAGGAACAGGTTAAGGATGTCGTCTCCCAGGTTTTGGCTGACAAGGCAGACAAGGGCGGCATCAAGCGCGTCGTGTGGATTGGTGCCGGCGGATCCAACGGCGGCAACTATCCTGCCCAGTACTTTATGGAGCACGAGGCCACGCAGGTCGTGAGCTCCAGCTACACCAGCAACGAGTTCGTGCACGCCACCCCGGCCTACGTCAACGAGAACACCCTGGCCGTCGTCGTGTCCATGCGCGGCACCAAGGAGACCATCGTTGCCGCCCAGGTCGCCAAGGACCACGGCGCCAGCACCATCGCCATCTATGTTGACGAGTCCGGCCTCACCGAGGTCTGCGACTACAAGATCCAGTACGACAGCCTGGCCGTCGACGAGTCCTGCATGGGCCGCACCAACTCCGCCGTCGTGACCATGATCGCCATGGAGCTTACGCAGCAGACCGAGGGCTATGCCGAGTACGAGACCGCTATGGCCGCGTTTGACTTGGTCGACCCCATCTATCGCAAGGCCGTCGAGTACACCCGTCCGCTTGCTGCCAAGTGGGCCGAGCAGAACGCCGACAAGCCCTGCATCAACGTCATGGCTCAGGGTCCGCTCTTTGGTGCCGCCTACGTCTTTAGCATCTGCAACGTGCAGGAGATGCTGCAGATCGACTCCTGCACCATCAACACCTGCGACTTCTTCCACGGCCCCTTCGAGATCCTGGACAAGCGCACCTCGCTGTTCCAGCTCATCAGCGTCGGCCGCAGCCGCTGCAACGACGAGCGCGGCATCCGCTTCGTCAACCAGTACGGTGGCGAGCGCGTCTATCAGCTCGACGCCAAGGAGCTCGGCCTCAACGACATCAAGGACAGCGTGAGCGAGTACTTCAACCACCTGATCTTTGCCCCGATTCTCAACAACGTCTACATGCGTGCGCTCTCCGCCGTCACCCACAAGGACTACATGACGCGCCGCTACATGTGGAAGCTTGATTATTAGTTACGGCGTTTTACCAAACGCCGTAACGGCTCGACGCTGCAAGCCCGCCAGAGCGGCAATCTGCCTTTCAACTTCGACGGCATGATC
>URLR01000036.1 GCA_900548815.1 uncultured Collinsella sp. | reverse complement strand
AGACAAACAGCGGGCGGTCGAGCGTTTTGACAATCTGCAGCTGTTGCGGCATCAAAGTCGAAAGATCCATGGTCTACACGTCCCTCCTTACAAACGTTCCTTCGTGGTTATACGAGCAGCGCGCATGCGCGGCCTGAGCCGACGCCGGGTCGACGGCGGCAACGTTGCCCGCCTCGAGCTCGCGCAGGCGCTCGGCGATGCCGGCCTCCACGCGATCGAGCAGGGCATCGAAGTCCATGCTGCCGCCCTCGCCCGGGAAGCCCTTCTTGAGGCCCGGGATGCGACCGTCACCGCGCTCTTCCTCGAGCAACTCGGCGCTCGCCGCACCGCGCAGCGCGGGCTTGCCGCCCTTGGTCGAAAAATAGAGCGCTGCACGGGTATCCAAGCCCAGTGCCCGACGCATGGCCTGCGCGTAGATGAGCGTTTGGGTATGGGGCGGCAGCCAGCGCGGGTCGTCGATGGGGGCCTCGCCCGTCTCCTCGTCACGCACCGTGGGGTCGGCAAGCTTAAACTCCTCGACACCCGAACGATGCTTGTAGTCGATTACCACGGCGCGATTCTCGGCATCCACATCTACGCGGTCGATGCGCCCGCCGAGCGGCCAACCGGCATACTCGACCTGGAGCTCGTTGAACGCAAACTCCAGGTAGCGCGGGGCAAAGGGGGCAAGTGCCTCGGACTCGTAGGCAAGCACGCCCTCCAGCTGCGGCAAGATCTCGGCCACCTGGCGCTCCTCCACCGCAGAGAGCGGCACCAGCGGGCCCTCCGTGCCGCGCTTGCCGGCGTGCTCGGCCAACGTCTCGTCAAAGACCTCGTGCAGCAGCTCCTGTGCACGCGGCAGATTCTCGGGCGTCACGCGCTCCATGCCTTCTTGGGGCAGACGGGCATGCAGATGCTCCAGCACGTCGTGGACAAAGTTGCCCTTCTCCATGTTGCCAAAGCCAGCGTCGATCGACTGGGGCTTGACGCGATACGAGACGAACCAGCATAGCGGACAGGTCGAATAGGCCTCGATCTGCGAGGCAGACGTCAAGCGCGGCACCAGCGGCGCATCCTCGCCCTCGCCATCGCGACGGCGCAGGACCAAATACGGCACGGCCTCGGCACTCAGATGCTGAGGGGCTTCACAGGTCACGCGCTCGCGCTTGAGGCCTTCACCTGCCGCGGGATCAAAGTCGGCGATGATATCGCCCTCGCCCACGCACGTGGGCTTGGCAGCGCCAGCGGCCTCGGCATGTGCCCGCAGCTCGGTCCATACGGCTGCCGGGTAGCACTCGAGCGCCTGGCGATCGTGCGTCACGCGGGCGAGCGCGACCGGACCGCTCGCCGCCTGCATCGCACGGCCAAAGCGCACGCGCAGCAGGGCGGCGGGCTCCAAAGACACGCCGTCGCGGCGCAACTCGGCCGTCAATGTGGCAAGCGGGCCCTCTTCGTGCGAAAGCGGATAGCTGTCCAGGTCGACATCGGCAAACAGCACGGCATCGTAGCCGCCAGGACGCAAAACCGACGCATCGGCAAGCGACACGAAGCGCACTTGTGCCCGTGGCGTGCGATCGACCTCGTAGGTCGCGTAATCGTAAGCGGTACTGCGCTTGTCCACCTTGGTTCGAACGCCGTCGAGAACCGGCACGGTCGCGGCCTGCGACACGTCGAGTGCGCGAGCATCGTTCATAAGGATGTCGATGGCATGGCGCAGCAAAGCCGTCTCTGCCTGGCGACGGGCCTGGCCGTCAAGGCCGCCTAGAGCGCGATCGGGCAGCGCCTCGGCAACGGCGAGCATGGCCTTGAGCGCCGTCACGGGTTTGTCGCGCCACAGCGCCTGGAACACGTCCGAGACCACACACGGCACGTTCTTAAACCAGTTTTCGTCGCTCGCCGCCTTGCGCGCGCCCCTCACCTGACCCTGGACGCTCTGCAGCAGGCTCTTAACGCCCGCAGTGGTCTTGTTGCGCGACAGGCGTATGTTCTTGTCGAAGCCGCGGGCGCTCGCGGCGTCGGCACCCGAAAGCGGACTGTAGATCCAGTCGGTAAGCTCCGGCGCGGGCCACCACTCGGTCTTTGACGCCATGCCCTCATCGGCGGCCTTCATGCGCTCGATCAGGCCGGCAAGCGCCGCAAACTGCCTGCCCGCAATGGATTGAGAAAACGCCGTGAACTCAGTTGTCTCGGCAGCGATATGACGAGCCGCCAGACGAGAGGCGAGCTCAACGAACAGCTGGGGTGCCCGGGCAGAAACAACGAGCACGCGCACAGGGTCGGCAGGCGTCGCGACGCCGTCGACCTCGGAACCCCGGCACGTTTTTACCAGATCATCAATTGCGTCCGCATAAGCATGAGCACGGGCATGGGGGCCAGCGACCTCAATAAAGGCAGGCTGAGCGGCGGTCCCGCAAGCGGCATCAGACGCGCCGACACCCTCCCCTAGCGGCGCGATCTCAAACAACACATCGCGGGCATCAAATGCCGCGGCAAGCTCCTCGCGCATCGCCGCCTGCTCGCGGGCAAGCAGCACGACGACCTCTCCCCCATTGTTCGCCACGGCAGACAGCAGCTCGAGCAGACCGTGCGTAAACGACGTGATACCGCGCACGCATACGGCGCGAGTGCACGCCAGCAGGCTATCGGCTAGGACACTGGTCATAATGTCAGCTGCCTCGCAGGGCTCAACCATATCTCGACGGTCCAAACCGCCCGCGTAGGCGCGCAAAAGCTCGAACACACGAGCCTCGGCATCGCTTTTTGGCTCAGGCCGGCAGTTGTCGCCACGGCATCGTTCGGCACCCGTCCCCGCAACGCCCGGCAACACGTCGCGGGCCATGCGCGCGAGCATGCGCACTGTGCCCTGGCTGCGCGAAAGTGGCTGCAGGTCGGCATCGTCGAGACGCGTGACCATGTCCGAGAACAGCATCTGGCGCTGCAGGTTGTCGACGAAACCGCGCCCGTCGCCCAAAAGCTCCCAAAGCGAGCGAAACCACGATGTAGGCGTCTTGTAGTCAATACCCAGCGAAATCCCGGCTTCCGCCGCATCATGACGGCACAGGTCGAGCTCGGCAAACGTAGGTGCCAGCAGCACGGCACGTCCGTGGCAGTCAACAAGGTCGGCAAGCAACGCCGACTCGGCATCACTCAAATCCGTGCCGGCATTGGTGGTATAGATTCGAACAGGCATGGTCCTCCGCTCAAACTGTTCGCAATAATCAATGCATCTATCCTACCCGCCCAAGCGGACACATTGCCACCGCAGCTCCATCTTTTGGTACAAAGCAACCTGACCCCAACGCACCAGCCGATTGCGGGCATATAAAAACCGCCCCCGGAGGAGCGGTTTTGTACAATTCGTTTTTGGCGCAGCTTATTCGCCATCCTCCAGTTTAATGAGGATCTTGCGGTAGCCACCGTACTCGCCGTTGAGCGCCTTTGAAACGCGGCTCACCGTAGTGGACGAAGCACCGGTGCGGGCCTGAACCTCAACATAAGGCTCGCCCTCGTCCAGGTAACGCGCGACCTGCAGACGCTGCGATAGATCGCAAATCTCGCGCGGCGTGCAGATATCGGTCAAAAACGCTTGGATATCTTTCTCGTCATCCAAAAGACTAAATGCGTGGACCAGCTGCTTGACATCAGGCTTGTCAAACATGTTCTCGATATTCATCGATCACCGCCAAACCCGCCAAAAGGCATCGAAGTTGATACTGACATCGGGCATCGTTCGCCCGTTCTATGCAATAGGGCAACGCCTGTGGCTTTTGCCCGTAGCAGTGTAGCACACCACCAAACTAAAGCGACAAGACTCTCTGCCAGCGGCGCGTTTTTCAGGACGAACGCCGTTTAGAAACCGAATGCGCACGTAAGCTCCACGAATATTTGAGACAATGGGCGCCCAAACACCGCGGCGCGCCCGCGCAACCATCCAGGTCGCCGCCGCAAGCCGCTTCACGCGACGCCAGCAACCCCGGCGCAAGAAAGGATTCACGCCATGCGCTTTATGCTTAACTGGCTCTTTACCTCGATCGCCATCGCGATCGCCACGTTCCTCGTTCCCGGCATCCAGCCCTTCGGTTTTGCCGAGGCCTGGGTCTGTTTCGCCTTTGTGGGACTGTTCCTCAACATCGTCGACTCGCTCGTCAAGCCGTTCCTCACGGTTATCTCACTGCCGCTCACTATTATTACGCTTGGTATTTTTCAGCTCGTAGTCAACAGCTTTATGCTCGAGCTGGCCAGCTACCTGTCGGTCAATCTGCTGGGCGCGGGTATCTCCATCGCCAGCTTTGGATCGGCCTTTATGGGCAGCATCCTGGTGTCCATCATGCGCAGCATCCTCGATGGCGTCGCCGAGGGCTAGAACTGTTCAATACGAACCGTCATATCGACCCAAAACAAAGGCCGCCCATCGCAAAAATGGGCGGCCTTCTTATTTGCCAAGTCTCAAAGGACGAGAGGATCTACCATTTCTACCCCGTCCCCAAATGCAGGTGTGGGTTAGATGACGTAGTCGTAGCCATGGTTGGGAGCGACAAGTTGATCGAGCGTCACGCCGTCGAGGTAGTCGTTGATGAGCTTGTCCAGGTTCTTCCACACGTCGAGCGTGGGGCACTCGTCCGAACGCGAACAGCCCTTGCAGTCGCCGTCCAGACAGGCGACCGGCGCCAGGCTGCCCTCGGTCAGGCGCAAGATCTCGCCCACCGTGTACTGCTCGGGCGGGCGCGTGAGCACGTAGCCGCCGCCCTTGCCACGCATGCCCGAGAGCATGTTGGCACGTACGAGCGTAGCCAAGATGTTCTCGAGATATTTCTCGGAAATCCCCTGTCGCGCCGCGATCTCTTTGAGCGGGATGCGACCGGCCGCCTGGTGCTCGGCCAGATCGACCATAACGCGCAGGGCATATCTGCCCTTAGTAGAAACCAACATGTATAGTGCTGCCTTTCGGTCATTTAGTCCGTAGAAATTCTAGCCGAAAAATTGGTTTTGAAAATACCCATTCCCGTCAAGATGGTTAATCGTCTCGTAATAATCTTCTATTTCCTATTGCGTTACTAGGCTTTAGTGTCTACTATGCTTGCCAACAGCAAAACGAACAACCTATAAGGTTTGTGGGTTTCGCTGCTACACGCACCGTAAAACCACACGGTATCCAGTCATTTGAACACTTTGGAGGTTCATCATGAGCAATGTTTACACGTCCATCGATCAGCTTATCGGCCACACCCCGCTCCTGGAGCTCACTCACTTTGAGGCCGATGAGGACCTCAAGGCCCGCGTGCTCGTCAAGCTGGAATACTTCAACCCCGCCGGATCCGTCAAAGACCGCGTCGCCAAGAACATGATCGACGAGGCCGAGAAGGCCGGCAAGCTCGTGCGCGGCGGCGACTACACCATCATCGAGCCCACGAGCGGCAACACCGGCGTCGGCATCGCCTCGGTGGCGGCGGCTCGCGGCTACAAGGTGATCATCACCATGCCCGAGACTATGTCCGTCGAACGCCGCAAGCTTATGCAGGCATATGGCGCACAGCTCGTGCTCACCGACGGTTCCAAGGGCATGAAGGGCGCCATCGCCAAGGCCGAGGAACTGCAGAAGGAGACGCCCAACAGCATCATCGCCGGCCAGTTTGTGAACCCCGCCAACCCCGCCATCCACAAGGCCACGACCGGCCCCGAGATCTGGGATGACACCGACGGCGAGGTCAACATCTTCGTCGCCGGCGTTGGCACCGGCGGTACCGTGACCGGCGTGGGCGAGTTCCTCAAGGAGCAGAACCCCGAAATTCAGGTCGTCGCCGTTGAACCCGCCACTTCCCCGGTGCTCTCTAAGGGCCAGGCCGGCCCGCACAAGATCCAGGGTATCGGTGCCGGCTTTGTGCCCGACGTCCTCGACACCCAGGTCTATGACGAGATCATCCCCGTCGAGAACGATGACGCCTTTGCCACCGGCCGCGCCGTGGGCCACAAGGAGGGCGTGCTCGTGGGCATTTCGTCCGGCGCCGCCGTGTGGGCCGCGCTGCAGCTGGCCAAGCGCCCCGAGAACGAGGGCAAGACCATCGTGGCGCTGCTCGCCGATACCGGCGAGCGCTACCTGTCCACGGCGCTCTTCCAGGACTAGAGCTTCTCGTTCTTAGAACGAGTCCAAGGCACGCCGGCCTCCCCTCTCTCTTCTGGCAGCCTGGACTCATCCCAACAGGGTGTCCCACGAGACGTCCGAACTTGCTACAATGTCTGCGGCGCGGAACCAGCCTCCCGCGCCGCTTTTCTTTTTTGGCCACATGCCACCAAGGAGAACCTCCCCATGCACAACAAGCGCGTGCTCGTCGCCATGAGCGGCGGCGTCGATTCCAGCGTGACCGCGTACCTGCTCAAAAGCCAGGGCTACGAATGCGTCGGCGCCACCATGCGCCTCACCTGCCCCGCGCCCGATCCCGTCACGGGCATGAGTAAGGTCGACCGCGACATCGCCGATGCAAAGGCTGTCGCCGAGCGCCTGGGGATACCCCACCATGTGCTCGACCTGCAGCAGACCTTCGACCGCAACGTTATCGAGCGCTTCGTGACTGCCTACCAGGAAGGACTGACGCCCAACCCGTGCATCATCTGCAACCGCCATATTAAGTTTGGCGCGTTGCTCGATGCAGCGCTCGATATGGGCTGCGACTACATCGCCACAGGTCACTACGCCAAAACGAGCCAGGCGTCCGACGGCACCTGGCAGCTGTACCGTGGCGAGGACCCCAAGAAGGACCAAAGCTACTTTTTGTATTCGCTTACGCAGGAGCGCCTGGCACGCACAATCTTTCCGCTGGCAGGCCTGGACAAGGAGCACGACGTGCGCCGCATTGCCGCCGAGCAGTGCTTCATCAACGCCAAGAAGGCCGAAAGCGAGGATATCTGCTTTATTCCAGACGGCGACTACGCGGGCTATATCGAGCACCGCTGCGGACATGCCGCTGCACCGGGCGACATTGTGTGGCGCGACGGCAGCGTGGTCGGACGCCATAACGGCGCGTTGCGCTATACCATCGGCCAGCGCAAGGGCTTGGGCGTCGCGATGGCGCATCCCGTGTATGTGACGGGCGTCGACACCGCCAACAACACCGTGCATCTGGGCGAGGCCGAGGACCTAACGGCCACAGCACTCACGGCCGACGACTGGATCTGGAGCGCCCCCGCCGACCGCATGGAGGCAGAACTCGATGCCGGCGGCATTCGCGTGGGCGCCAAGTACCGCTACCGTCAAAAGGACCAGGCAGCGACCCTTACACGTGGCGCCGACGGACAAATGCTGCTGACTTTTGACGAGCCGCAGCGAGCCATCGCCCCCGGCCAGGCCGTCGTCGTCTACCGCGGCGACGTCGTCCTCGGCGGCGGCACCGTTACTGCCGCCATCAAGTAGTCCCACCCCCTTCATAAGTTGCGGTGAAATAGGGACTGTTTAAGCGTTTAAAACCGCCAAACAGTCCCTATTTCACCGCAACTTAGAGAGGACGGCCTCGGTCGGTACTGCCGTATCAGCCGAGGCCGCTGCATCGTTAGCGCTGTACGTAGGCGCGGACCAGCTCGTAGGTATTGCGCACGCCGTCGATGTGGCTGCGCTCGTAGTTGTGGCTCGCGTACACGCCGGGGCCGATCAGGCCGTGACGGATGTCGTAGCCGGCCGAGAGCGTGGCCTCAACGTCCGAGCCGTAGTGCGGATACACATCGATGGCGTAATCGAGCTCCAGCTCGCGCGCGATGTTGGACAGCGTGGTTACAAGGTCGTAGTTGTACGGACCGCCCGAATCCTTGGCGCAAATCGACACCATGCGCTCGGTGCAGCCCAGGTCGTCGCCCACGCAGCCCATGTCAACGCTGATCATCTCGCGCGTGTCGGCCGGCACGAAAGCACCGCCGTGGCCGACCTCCTCGTACACGGTAAAGAGCAGCGACACCTTGCGCGAAAGCGACACCTCGCCGTCAGCAACAGCGCGGGCCAGACCCAGCAGAATCGACGCCGACAGCTTGTCATCCAGGAAGCGGCTCTTGATGTAGCCGCTCTCCGTCACCGTGGTACGCGGATCCATAGCGATGATGTCGCCGGTCTGAATGCCCAGCTCAAGCACATCGTCCTTGCTGTCGACATTCTCATCGAGCAGGATTTCCATGTTCTTCTCGATGGTCTTGACCGGCTCGTCGGCCACATGCGCCGAAGGCTCAGTATTGAGGACCACGCCCGTGTAGACATTGCCATCGCGCGTATAAACGGTGCAGTTCTCGCCATCGGCCGTAGACCACTGATGCCCGCCGAGGGTCGTGGGGCGCAGGCGACCATTGTCCTTAATGGAGCGCACCATGGCGCCCAGGGTATCGACATGGCTTGCCAACACAAGCGGCTCGCCCTCGCCGCCAAGCTCGACCAGCACGTTGCCCTTATTGGAGCGCTCGGGGCCAAAGCCCATATCGCGCAACGTTTCCATCAGATAATCAGTCGCCGCACGGGTATAGCCCGTAGGCGAAGCAATAGAAGTCAGCGCCTTCAACTGGTCAGTAATATAGGAGAGCGTAGAATCCGTCTTGGACACCAAAGTCACCCTTTCATATCGAATTGAGCCCACAGCAACAATACCACCGCGAACCATCTTTTTGCCTAGCGAGATGACCCATCGAGCTCCCCAGAACTGCGCCCGCCACGATAACGAGCCGGCGGGCCCCTGCCCGTTAGCCCCAGAATCTTTCCGCAGGACAGAAGGAGGCCCCGCCGCACGTAGTGCACAGCGGGGCCTCCGACATGTCCGAGGACGATTGTGGGGCTAACGGGCAGGGGCCCGCCGAACCAAGTTAGGCAGCCGGGCAGATCTTCTTGAAGAGCTCGATGACGTCGTCGAGCGTCGCCTCGCGCGGGTTGCCCGGGAAGCAGGCGTCGGCCATGGCGTCCTTGGCCAGGACCTCGATCTCGTCAGCCTTCATGGCCTCGCAGACGTGCGGGATGTTCACGTCGGCGGAAAGCTGCTTGACGGCGGCGATGGCGGCATCGGCGGCCTCGTCGGTGCTCATGCCCGTGGTGTCAACGCCCATGGCGACGGCGACCTTGGCCAGGCGCTCGGCGCAAACCGGCTTGTTGAACTCCATGGCGATCGGCAGCAGCATGGCGCAAGCGACGCCGTGCGGGGTGTCGTAGTGAGCGGACAGGGTGTGAGCCATGGCGTGGTCGATGCCCAGGCCGACGTTGGAGAAGCCCATGCCGGCGACATACTGACCAAGAGCCATGCCCTCGCGGCCGGAGCCGGGCTGACCGGACTTGGCCTCGGCAACGGAGTCGCGCAGGTTCTCGCTGATCAGCTTAATGGCCTCAAAGTGGAACATGTCGGAGAGCTCCCAGGCGCCCTTGGTGGTGTAGCCCTCGATGGCGTGGGTCAGAGCGTCCATGCCGGTGGAGGCGGTCAGGCCGGCGGGCATGGAAGCCATCATGTCGGGGTCGACGACGGCGACCTCGGGGGCGTCGTTGGTGTCGACGCACACGAACTTGCGGACCTTCTCGGGGTCGGTGATGACGTAGTTGATGGTCACCTCGGCAGCGGTACCGGCGGTCGTCGGCACGGCGATGGTGAACACGGCGTGGTTCTTAGTGGGAGCAACGCCCTCGAGGCTGCGGACATCGGCGAACTCGGGGTTGTTGATGATGATGCCGATGGCCTTGGCGGTGTCCATGGAGGAGCCGCCACCGATGGTCACGATAGCGTCAGCCTCGGCGGCCTTGAAGGCCTCGACGCCGTCCTTGACGTTCTGGATGGTGGGGTTTGGCTTAATCTCGGAGTAGAGGCTCCAAGCGATGCCGGCGGCGTCGAGCTCATCGGTCACCTTGGCGGTAACGCCAAACTTGACCAGATCGGGGTCGGAGCAGACGAAGATCTTCTTGTAGCCGCGACGCTGGAGCTCGCCGGGGATCTCCTTAATGGCGCCGGAACCATGATAAGAGATGGTATTGAGAACGAAACGATTAGCCATTGATAGCCTCCCATCGTGTGCGGGGCACCCATTACGCCCCACGTATGAGTCCCATCCTAACGCTTTTGAAACAAAAAACGCGTGAGAACGTCAAACTATTTAAAGCGTTTCAACAGATGGTGAAAAATAATGCGGCGAAGGGACAGCCCCTTTGCCGCATTCGGTTACTTTCGGCAGCCCTCTTTCCAAGCCTCGGCCGCAACCTTCCAGCGTAAGCGCAAGTCGCGCTCGCGGTCGATAAACATGATGGCAAACGCGACAAACAGCAGCAAGCTCGCCACGACGATGGCATGCAGGCCCATGCGCTCAATGCACCAGTTGCCCAACACGGCGCCAAACACAAAGGTAAAGATCACGCCAAAGTACAGCAGGCCGTTTTCCAAAAAGCCGCGCCTGTGGGTGATGATGTAATCGTCCACGTTTTGCAGCGCGTTGCGCAAGTTGCCGATGCACATGGTCGTAGCGATGCCGTGACCGTGAATCTTGCGGAAGCTCTCGACCTGCATGCCGCAGGCAAACGAGGTGAGGCAGTTGGCGAGCAGGTTGAAATTGCCGCCCGGGATAAAGCTCACTCCCAACAAGATAACGGCTTCAAAAAACACCGTCACCTGACGCCAGTGGATCACGCTGCCAAACCGCTCGTGCACCAGGTCGGCAAGCATAATGCCCACGGCAAACGACACCACGGGGAAGAAATAGCGCCCCGCCAGCGCCCAGTTGCCCTCCGAGATGCTCACGCCCACCAGCAAGATGTTGCCCGTCTGCGCGTTGGCGAAAACATGGTCGCGCCCAATGTACGAATACACGTCCATAAAGCCACCGGCGAGCGCCAAGATGATGCCCAGCTCAATAGACTCCGATATCTGTTTGGCACGCTGCATCGCCGTGCATCCTCCTTGTTGACGACCCTCTCGTGCGTTGGCGGAAATATAGCCGCCGTTCATACTGTAACCCATTGACAACATGGCGTGCGCGCGAGACGGCTCCTTCGACGCAGGGATACACAGTCTGGAAACAAACGGTGGGCGCGGCGACGCTCCCACTCACTAGTCCATGTACTCCCCCAGTCTTTTTAGCCCCGTCCCAAAAAGACTGGTTACAATTACGTGCAGCATACAGACACCGGGAGGGATCGTGGCAAAAAAGCCTCAGCACGCTCAGAACAACCAGCGCAGTCAGCAGGGCAAACAGGGCCAGCAGCAAAAGCGCGGCGGTAAGGCGCAGGGTGGGCACACCACGCATACCCCAGCAGCGCCCACACGCCCCTGGCGTCCGGGCCGCGACAAGTTTCTCCCCGTCAGCCGCGCCGATATGGACGCGCGCGGCTGGGACCAGTGCGACTTCGTCTACATCTGCGGCGACGCCTACGTGGACCACCCCAGCTTTGGCATGGCCATCGTCAGCCGCGTACTCGACGCGCACGGCTACAAGGTGGGCATCATCTGCCAGCCCGACTGGACCGACCCCGCCAGCATCACGGTGCTCGGCGAGCCGCGCCTGGGCTTTTTGGTCAGCGCCGGCAACATGGACTCCATGGTCAACCACTATTCGGTGACCAAGCACCGCCGCCACACCGACGCCTATACCCCCGGTGGCGAGGAGGGGCGCCGTCCCAACCGTGCCGTCACGGTCTACGGCAACCTCATCCGCCAGACGTTCAAGGACGCCCCCATCATTATCGGTGGCATCGAGGCGAGCCTGCGTCGCCTGGCCCACTACGACTACTGGCAGGACAAACTCAAGCGCTCGGTGCTGCTCGACTCGGGCGCCGACATTCTCATCTACGGCATGGGCGAGCACGCGATTGTCGAGATCGCCGACGCGCTCGACGCGGGGCTACCCGTCGACCAGATCACCTATATCAACGGTACCGTCTACCGCACGGGCTCGCTCGACGAGGTCTACGACTACGACCTGCTGCCCAGCTGGGACGACCTTGCTGCCGACAAGCTCAACTACGCACGCAGCTTTAACGTGCAGCAGCAGAATATGGACCCCATCACCGGACATCGCCTGGTAGAGCCCTACCCCAACAGCGTCTATGTGGTGCAGAACCCGCCATCGGCGACGCTCACCACCGACGAGATGGACGAGGTAGCCGAGCTCCCCTACGCACGCGACTGGCATCCCGACTACGACGCGGCGGGCGGCGTGCCGGCCTTTGCCGAGATTAAGTTTTCCATTAGCTCCAACCGCGGCTGCTTTGGCGAGTGCTCGTTTTGCGCCCTCACCTTCCACCAGGGCCGCGTGCTGCAGATGCGCAGCCACGACTCGATCGTGCGCGAGGCCGAGCTGCTCACGCGCGATCCCGAGTTTAAGGGCTACATCAACGACGTGGGCGGACCGACGGCTAACTTTAGCCGCCCGGCCTGCGACAAGCAGCTCAAGCACGGCGTGTGCAAGAACAAGCGCTGCCTGTGGCCGAGTGTGTGCAAGAACATGGTGGTCGACGAGAGCGGCTACACGCAGTTGCTGCGCGACCTGCGCCAGCTGCCGGGCGTCAAGAAGGTCTTCGTCCGCAGCGGCATCCGCTTTGACTACACCATGGCCGACGCCTCGGACGAGTTTTTGCGCGAGCTGCTGGAGCACCATGTCTCGGGCCAGCTGCGCGTGGCACCCGAGCACGTGAGCGACGCGGTACTGTCCGTGATGGGCAAGCCGAGCCGAGCTGTCTACGACGCATTCTGCCGTAAATTTGAACGCTTGAATCGCGAATACGGACTCAAGCAGTACGTGGTGCCGTATCTGATCTCGAGCCATCCCGGATCGACGATGAAGGAAGCCGTGGACCTTGCCGAGGCCGTGCGCGACATGGGCTACATGCCCGAGCAGGTGCAGGACTTCTACCCCACACCGTCCACTATGTCGACCTGCATGTACTACACCGGCGTGGATCCGCGCACCATGGAGCCGATCTATGTGGCGCGCGACCCGCATGAGAAGGCCATGCAGCGCGCGCTCATCCAGTATCGCAAGCCCGAGAACTACAAGCTGGTGCGCGAGGCGCTAGAGAAGGCCGGGCGTCGTGATCTGATCGGCTATACCAAGCATTGCCTGATTCGCCCCGTGCCGCCACGCCCGGGCGAGACGTCTGCCGGCGGTGGGCATGGCACCGGCAAGAAGGGCGGCAAGGCCCACGGTGGCGCCGCCGGCAAGGGGCCCAAGGGCAGCAAGGGTCACGGCGGTATGTCCCGCGCGCAGAACACTGCCGGTCGCAATCGCGCGGCACAGGGGCGTCAGGGCGCCAACGGAGGCGGCAGACGCAACTAGCGCGGCGAGGCGGCATGCCGCCGTTGGCGACACGACACGCCCCACCAATAAAATGCCGCTCGCTGGGGCGTCGCAGAACGATTCCCCGGCGAGCGGCCGATTAATATTGTCTATCTCAAAACGTCGTTACTTTTTGTCGAAACGACCATAGAGCGCAAACGAGAGCGCCGCAGAGATAACCCAAGTCAAAGCGATGCAGACGACAATCATGATCAGGTTCATGGGATTGCCGCTTGGATCGGCATAAACGGGCAACGAGGTAATGCCGGGCATAACAAAGCCGAAGCACTTTGCGCCGAGAACAACGGTAAGCGCACCGCCAATGCCATCCGCAATCATCGCAGCGATAAGCGGAGTCCTGTTAGGAACCTGAACGGTAAACAAGGCGGGCTCGGAAATTCCCATAAATGCTGAGAAGGCGCACGTCATTGCAGCGGACTTGAGCTTTTCGTCGGTCATGCGCAGGGCTGCACCAAAAGACGCACCGCTTTCGGCGAGGTTATGGCAGAAAGAGATCGGGAGCAGATAGTCATACCCAAGCGTTGCGATATTGGAAATCTGGATAGGGCTCGTTGACTGATGCATGCCGAAGAGCACGATAAGCGGCATAAAGAAGCCCAGCAGAAAACCGGCAACGGGGCCTAACGTCGAGAATAGCCAAACGATACCGTTGGCAAGACCAAGACCGCACCAGGCACCAATCGGAGCGAGCACAAACAGGTTGACGGGAATCACGATAGCAAGGGAGAGCGCCGGAACGACAACGAGCTTAAAAAGATCCGGCACGACTTTGTCGATTGCACGATATACAAAAGACAAGCCAATGACGCCAAAGATAACCGGGAACACGGAATCGGCGTAGCTAAAAATCGGCACCGCAAAACCGAACAGCGCAAGGGGCGTCTCGCCCGTACCGACAGCGTTGACAATGGTCGGGTACATCAGCGATCCGGCAACACAAAGCGCAAGCGAACGGTTGACCCGGAACTTATCAGCTGTAGACATTGCCAGCAAAAACGGCAAGAAGTAGAACGGGATATCCGAAATCATATTGAATATCGCAAAGTCGCCGGCACCCGTGTCGATTCCAAAAGCCGCGATAGCAGCCAGGATGCCCTTTACGATGCCTCCCGCCACCAGTGCGGGAATGATAGCGGAAAAGATGCCGGTGATGATATCGAATACGCGAGCCGAACCTTTTTGGAGCTCAGGCTGCTCGGCGTCGGCGGAGACCTCGCCACCCATCCTGTCACCTAGCATGGGCTCCAATTCGTCATATACCGACCCCACGCTGGCGCCGATGATAACTTGCCACTGTCCGTCTTTAACCTGCGCGCCCAAGGCGCCGTCAAGCGTCTTAAGGGCCTCCAGGTCTGCCTTGCTATCGTCCTTCAGGTTGAATCTGAGCCTTGTAATGCAGTGCGTTGCCATAACAACGTTATCGGCGCCGCCCACGAGCTCGAGGACACGAGCGGCCAGTTCCTTCTTGTCTGCCACGACAATCACTCCTACCCAAGATCCTCGCCATTAGTGGCGATACATTTCTGATACCAATAGAAAGAGTCTTTACGCGAGCGCTCCGCAGTGCCGTTGCCGCAATTATCCAGATCGACATAGATAAGCCCGTAGCGCTTGTCCATCGTAAGAGGACCGCAGGCAACAAGGTCAATGAATCCCCAGATCATGTATCCGCGCACGTCAACGCCATCGATCACCGCTTCTTTAAGGCACTTTATGTGCTGGCGCAAATAATCGATTCGATACTCGTCGTGGATGCTGCCATCCTCCTCGACTACATCAGATGTACCGAGGCCGTTCTCGGCGATATACAGGGGCAGCCCATAGCGGTCATACATCTGGTTAAGGGTAACCCTCAGGCCAATGGGATCGAGCTGCCAGCCCCACTCACTCGTCTCGAGATAAGGGTTCTTGTTTGCCATGACCAGATTTCCCGCAGTCTTCTCCCATCCCTGATCGCAGGTGGATACCTGGGAAAAGTAGTACGAGAAGGCCAGGAAGTCGACCGTGTTGCGAGCGATGAGCTCTTCATCGCCCGGCTCCATTTGAATCTCGATATCGCACGCGTCGAAATAGCGATTCATATAAGCGGGGTATTTTCCACGAGCCATCACGTCCGTATAGAACCAGTTGGAATACTGGTCGTCGTGAATAGCCTGCATGTTATCTTCGGGACGGCAGGTGGCGGGATACGTACAGAATCGAGCGATCATGCCGCCAACGGGAGTATCGGGCGAAAGACGATGGACAATCTCGACGGCACGCGCATTGGCAACGAACTCGTGGTGCAGGCACTGGAAGATGGCTCGATCGAAGTTCTCCCCCTCTTCGTCTTTGACCAGACAGACCCCGTCCCAAGGCGAAAAACGCGCTGCATTGAACTCGTTAAAAGGCAGCCAGAAATCGACCAGATCGCCCAATTCCGTAACGATTGTCTCGACATAGCGGGCGAAGAAATCAATCGTCTTGCGATTCTTCCATCCCCCATATGTGGTGACAAGATTTACCGGGATGTCATAGTGGAGCATGGTGACGAAGGTTTTAATGCCGTGCTTTTTGCACTCACCCAGCATGCTTCGATACCACTCGATGCCTTCGCGGTTAGGCTCAAGATCATCTCCGTTAGGATAGATTCGGCTCCAGCAAATAGAAGTGCGGAACAGCTTGAGGCCCATCTCCGCAAAAAGCGCGATGTCCTCACGGTAGTGATGATAGAAGTCGTTACCGCGCCTAAACGGGTAGAACTCAACACCATCATCTGCGAGAGCGTTCATTAGTTCGTCATGGCAGAAGGGGTTGTTTTGATGCTTGTCCTCAATCTGGTCATGAGTCCAGGTACCATCCAGCCATCGACAATCCTGCGTCGACTTTCCCTTTCCGCCCTCATTCCAGGCGCCATCGGCCTGCGAGCACGATATGGCTCCGCCCCATAAAAAGTCGGAGTCAAACCCATGTTTTAACTTACTCATTTGCCCTCCTTGATCGGATGCTCCAGCGGATAACCCAATACTAGGAAGAACAAGATGCATAAGATATCGCATAGAAAGCGTTTGTTTATAACATTTTTTTAGATATAATACCGTTTAAGGCATCGATTCTACCGTTCACCCCTGGAGCACCCCATGGATTCGAATCTCAAACAGCTGCTCTATACGCATACCGAGACCGAAGAGTGGCATCGCACACATCCGGGAGAGCTCAGCCCGCGATATAACAGGGTGGAAACCACAACCATTAACGGCGAAGAGGTCTATCTGTTTGATTGGAAAGAAACTCTCGACGAAAACCCCGTGGGCCTTATCAAGGAGTCGCGCTTTACCGATATTCCTCCTCATATCAATCGGGATATGGAGCTTAACTACGTGTACGACGGCGTCTGCACGTTTATCGTCAACGGACGGCGACTACTCCTTAAAAAGGGCGACGTGCTCATTTGCAACACCGGCGTAATCAGAAGCGTTCCATACGTTAAGGGCGAGCATGATATCGTCATTTCGATCGTCTTCAAAAAAGAAATGTTCGATTCGTTGTTCCTGAGCCAGCTACCCGGCGCGTCACCATTAACGAATCTTCTATTTGATTTTGTGTCCAAAAACCGCGAGGCCCGAAAATATCTCATTCTTCCAGAGGAATACGCCCGACATGCGCGACGCCTCATCGAGATGCTCTTTATCGAATATCACTTTAAAGATGCCTATTCCAATGAACTCATGAGGCACCTCGCCGTCAGCCTATTCCTTGTTCTCATTCGAGGACTGTACCGACGCTCCGCAACTGATAACCAGGCGATCATGTCGGACGAACGCATCGTGTCGATTCTGAATCATATTGAGCGAAGCTACGGCGACTGCACACTCGAAAGCATTGCGAGCGATACGGGTTATAGCACCAGCTATCTCAGCAGCTTGATCAAGCAAAAAACCGGCAAAACGTTTTCGCAAATCAAGCTCAACCAGCAGCTCACAGAGGCGGCATATCTTCTCAATAACACCGAGCGCAGCGTGCAGTATGTAGCCCGAAAAGTCGGCATCTCCAACATGTCATTCTTTTACTCAAAATTTAAAGAAGCATTCGGCGAAACGCCAGGTGCGTTCAGGACGCATCGGTCTAATTAAAGGCGTTATTACTCAGACCGATCAGCTTCGCGCGACACGGGAATGCGCAATCGAAGCAGCGAGCGCATCGCCTCTACCAGCACAAAGCCGGCGATGCCAACCGTGACCACAACGTCGAGCGGTGTGCCCACAAACCACAGCAGCCCCATGAGATACGACCCGGCATTAAACGCAAAGTGCAGCAGAATCGTGTAGCGAAGCTTTCCGGTGGTCACGAGTACCCAACCAAAAATGAGGCCGGCAGCGCCCGCGTAGCAGCCCTGCACCCAGTTCATGTGCATAAAGCCGAAGACCGCCGCCTGCAGCACGATTGCCGCGGCGACGCCCCAGGTACTCGGGGCCGCCCAGGGCACTATGGCGCCGTCCTGCGCGTTCGCGCGGCGCCGGCGCTTCCAGAACGAACGGCACTGTGGATTAAACGCACGCAGCGAAAACTCAAAGATGATGCCGCGCACCAGGAGCTCTTCGCAAAACGGAGCGCCGAGCACTGTGGTCAAGACAGCAAGAAGGCTGGTATCGCCCATGCCCGTCTCCTCGACGAGCTCGCTATAGTCTGCCGCGACCTCGGGCAGCAGCGACAGTACGCCGTCGCATAGGTAGCTAATGACCACCTGCATGGATAGGCCGATCACGACAACGCAGGCAATGCGCTTCCATGCCGCGCCTGCTCCCCCGCCGAGTGGGCGTTCGCCTTGCCGGCGCGCCATGAAGGAGCGGGGCCACAGATAGCGCCACCACAGCAGCGCCATCAAAAATGACGCCGTCTGAGCGGCAGCCTGGAACCATTGGATATCGAGATTGTCGATCGGATAGCCCGTCAGCACCGACACGGCATCGAGAACTGAAAACAGAACCATGCTCAGGGCAATATCGGCAGCAACAACACCAAAACAGGCAAGCGCCCAAATCATCGCATTGAGCATGCCAACCTCCTCAAAACCCGGCACTTAGGGACGTTCCTTAACTGCCGGCAGAGACGATATGAGCAGGACATAAAAACATTGAGAGCCCCTGCTG
>URLR01000035.1 GCA_900548815.1 uncultured Collinsella sp. | reverse complement strand
GAGATAGGAGTCCGTCTCGTGGGCTCGGAGATGTGTATAAGAGACAGTCATTGCCTCGTGCACCTGACCTGTGGCCAGCTGGTCGGCCATGATGAACATGGCGTAGAGCGACCAGGCGATGGAGGCGGTGGCGCCCACGGCAATAAGGGCGTCCATGGTGGGCGCGCCGTGCACGAGCGATTTAAACCCGTTTATAAAGTACGCGTCGTTGACATAGACGATGGGGATGAGCAGGACGAGCTCAGTGAGGGCGAGCGTCATGCTGTGGGTATGGTCGGTGAAGACGCCGGGCAGCGGCCAGCCGAGCATGTGCCCCATGCCTATGTAGAACAGTGGGATGAGAAATACGATCGAGATGATGAGGCGGGTGCGCATAGCAGAGGCGGCGGCCTCCAACTTTTTGGTTGGCGACTCCATGTGGGCGGCGCCGGACCTGGCTTGCGTGCTGCCGTTTGAGCCGGCGGCACCGGTGCCCGCATCGACGGGCGAGGCCGAGTAGCCGGCACGGTCGACGGCGGTGCAGATATCGTCGGGGGAGACCTGCGCGGGGTCATAGTCGACCATCATGGAACCGGCGAGCAGGTTGACCGCGACGTTCTCGACGCCGTCGAGCTTGCTCACGGCGCGGTCCACATGCGCCTGGCAGGCGGCGCATGTCATGCCGCCCACGTCGAACTTATCTTGAGCCATGGCTTCTCCTTTCCGTGATTCGGTGTTGGAATTGTTAACCTGCCGATACTATACACCCATACCCCCTGGGGGTGTCTAGTACAGAATAAATGTATGACATTTCGCTACAGATGAAGGTAGTTGGTTGGCCGATGGACCGTTCCAACCAATCATCTCAATCTGTAACATCTGGACCGGTTTTTGAACCATAACTGTTACAGATTTAGACGAACTGTTGAACGGCAGTCCAAACGTCTCAATCCGTAACATATTGACCTGATTTTGCCAAGTAGATGTTACAGGTCGAGACAAACCATCCAGGCCAATCCGAACATCTTGATCTGTAACATCTAGACCAGTATTTGAGTTCTAACTGTTACAGATCGAGACATTTGCCGGGGAGGGGTCCCGTCACGGCAAGACGCCCGCTCTCTAGATACAGAATCCGGGGATCACACAGGTTCGTTTGTTTGGCTTGTCCGCAGGCGTTGCGTACGTAAAGACGTCGCCGTCGTGTCCAACGCGATTCAAATAGAGCGTGCCTTCGGTCTCCGATGAGTCGGGGCTCACCGTGCGCTCCCACCAGCAGGTGTCCTTGCCCTTCCACTGGCGGACCATCGTCTCGTTCGTGGAATACGGGCTCACCTTGAGCTCGCGGAAGAGCTGATACTCCTTGCCCTCGCCGTTGTAGATGTCTGCCAGGTAGTGATAGTCCTTGGCAAACGAATCGGGCGGTTGCGTACCGCACAGCTCGACCATGGCGGGCAGCCAAAGGGTTGCGGGCAACTCGCTCAGACACGATGCACTGTTGGCGGCGCCAGCGTTATTCGAGATCTTTTTGACAGATTTGATGAGTGCGCGCAACTCGTTGGGCAGCAGCTTAAGGCCGTCGCCGTTGAGCCATTCCCGCAGCTCGCAATCTGCCCAGCCGGCGCTCGGCGGTTCAGCCGCAGCGTTGCGCTCGGCAATACCCGCATCGAACATAAACGTCAGTCCGGCCTTGCCCGTCCCGTCCAGAAGCTCGTCGTGGCGGATGCCCACGAGCTGCGCGCCAACCTGCAGCCCGTTGGTGAGCGTGACGCGCTTGGTGCATGGATAGGGGATATGCCCGTTGTCATCGAGCAGATGATAGCGCTTGGCAATCTCGCGTGCCTCGCTACGGGTCTCGGCGGCCTTAATCTTGAGCGAAATCTCCTGCAGCTGATCCCAGGTGTAGTCGTCAAGTGAACCGCGGATGCCGTCCAGGTAGTCGGGGATGCCAAAGCCATGGGTTGCCGCCCCGATAACGCCGAGCCCCGCAACGGCCGCGACAACGCCACCGATAATAAAGCGGCGGCGGGTCATGGCATCGTGCCGGGCCTGCTCCAAGATCTCTCGTGCGCGCTCGCCGGCGACGTCGACCTTAAGGTGCGTGCCAGAATCGATATCAATCGCGACCTCGTCTCCTGCGCCTTCGCGGCCCTCGGATTCGGCATCGGTGAGGAATGCCGAGAGCACCTCGAGCATCTGCTGCTCGGTAGGGCGATCGCACTGCTCGACTGAGAGACCCTTCATGATGATTTGGACGAGCGCTTCATCGCCCTCGCAGCGCGGCTCGAGCGGTGCCGGCTTGGTCTTGGTCTTTACGAGATAGAACGAGCCGGTTGCAGCGGCGTCCGTCGACTCAAAGTCAAACGGCTTGCGACCGCTGTAGAGCTGGTACAGAATGCTCGAAAGCGCGTAGACGTCGATTGCCGGCGAACGGCGAAGGGCCGCGATGCCTTCGATATCCTGCGTGAGCATCTCGGGCGCGGCGTATGCGGGCGTGGCAAAGCGCCAGATGTCGGCGCGCCGGGTGATTGTGTCATCGCCGAGGGCCATGGTCGCGGAACCCATGTCGATGAGACAGGGGTCAAAGGAGCAATCGGCAATCTGCTGCTCGAGCGTTCGGCTGGTGGTACGGAACATGATATTGGCGGGCGACAGGTCGCGATGGACGACCGGATTCACGAGCCCCTGGGTCATCAGGAGTGCGCGAAGCACGGCGTTTCCAACGGCGGCTACCATCTGGGTGGTTAGCCCGCCCGAGACATCGTGCGGAAGCAAGGGCAGCGCCTGCTTGAGCGAGGTACCCTCGACCCACTCCATGAGGATGAGCGGGTCGTCCTCGCACGATCCATAGCCATAGACGCGCGGAAATCCGCGCAGGTGCGAGACAGTGCACAGATGACGGTACTCCTCGAACAGCGCGGCGGTGTTGGCCAGGTGCGCGGCCGCTTGCTCGGCGGAGCGATCGGGGGCTTGGCCGGAAAGGATGGCGTTGTCCTTGAGTAGCTTGACGGCAAAGACCTCGCCGCTCGTGTTGGTCGCGCGCAGCACGTGCCCGATGTTGCCGTTGTTGCGGTGGGCCGTCTGGAGAATGAGCGTCATAAACCGACGCTTGGCCTCGTCCTCGGCGCTGGGGTCGACCGCCACGGCGGTGTCGAACGTGTCAAGACGGATGAGTTTGTCGCCATAGGCGCTATCGGTAGTATCCATGGCGTTCCTTTGTCTGGCATGGGTTGCCGCACGTATACGTGAGCAGTGCGGATATCGGTAAAGAACCATGATAGCCGCACTGCCCACGTATGCCGCTGAGTATTGTCGTTTACGACGCAGAAGGTAGAAGACGAAAGACGGACGGCGACCGTCTTCCGATCGCCGTCCGTGCTAGTCCACAATGACAAGGAATGTCGTGTAGAGACCCAGATGGAGCCTGTCGCTGTTGGCGATTTCCACGGGGGGATAGACTTTGCCGGGCTCGCGTTGGTCGCGCGGCGGCTCAATCACAATATCGCCGTCGCCCGCGCCCGATTCGAGCACTGTGCCGTTGGTCGATCCAAGGCCCTGGGCGTACCAGTGCTCACCCTCGAGCCAAATGCGAAGATGCTCGCGCGATGCGTCGGCGCCCACATCGGTGATGCTGGGCGAGGTTTTGGGCAAAGAACCAATCACGGTGCCGCGCGGATCGCGTGTGAGGGGATGGATTTGCATGTCGGCGCAGTTGTCGGCATGGGTTCTGAGCAGACCGAGGTTGGGGGCGACGGTGCGCGGCTGTTCCAGGCTGTTCATAAAGCCACGTCCGACGGTAGTTTCGGTGGTGCCGAAGTGCCCGCCCGTCTTGCTGCTGCAAAAGCGCTCGACGGTGGCCACGCCCTGAACGGGATCGGCGAGCGCCCCCGTTGCCACAAAGAGCATAAGGTAAAGCGTGCTTTTCTCGCGCACGGCATTGCCGTCAAAGTTGTCGATGCGATTGAGGGCATTTGCATATAGGCGGCTGTCCAGCTTGTAGCTGGCGAGAGCCGACATCATTTCGTTGGCGGCCGGACCGCGATAGTGCTCGGCGATTGCCTGATAGGCGGACTCGCCGCCGCCGAGCTTGCTGCAGATTGCCGCGGAAAGGTTGAGCGTGGTGACGGTAAAGTCGCTGTAGATGGCGGGCGCGCACTGGTCAGGCTTGCGATGGACGATGTAACGGGTGAGATACGAGCGGTTGGAAGAGCATTTCTCGAGCAGGGTACTGCCGAGATAGGAGTTTCCATTGATGAGCATTCGGGCGATCTCGAGATGTTTAAGACCGCCGAACGAGCGAATATCGTTATAGAGGACCGAGCAAGGCGTCTCTGCTGCCACGGATACCTCCTTTGATTGCTTCCTAGCCAATATGGCGATAGGAATTAATGGCCCCCGGTGGGCGACGTATTAAATGGTTGCGCAATATATAGCGTAACCAAAGCAACATTATAGGCCACATGTTCGAAATTGCAGGAAGACTGAGAGATTTGGTTTGGACTGGACGGAAATCCCCCTCTGTCTTGATCTATAACAATTAGGGCCGATTTTACTCGTTAACTGTTACAGATTGAGACGTTTGTGAGCCGTGTCGACCGTTTGTCTCGATCTGTAACACGTAGAGGAAGATTCGCCCTGTAGATGTTACAGATTGAGACAATCAGCCGGGCCCACCTCGTCCGCCTCGTCATCTGTGGTTTACGTGGGGGCATGCGAAGCACGGGTATACTAACCGGCGGCGAATCTGCTCCATCGCTTAGAGCTGCTGCGTCTGGACGGCGCGTGATAGGGCTGCCAAAGCGATCGCCAGCGTGCTGAGCAACGTCCTCTCTGTGCGCACCTGTTTTTGTATGTATTAGCGCACTACCAAGCACGCCCGCGCGGCCGCATGCCGTGCCCATTGCGCGTGCAGATAAGGAACAACAACATATGCGTAATTCTGTATCTGACGTCACCGACGCCGAGATTCTGGACGAGACCCGCGAGGCCATGACCCAGGCTGCCTTCGATGCCGCCGATGAGGCCAATGCCGCCCAGGCCGTCGAGTCCGCTACCGAGAGCCTGCCCGCCTTTGACGAGCTGGGCCTCTCCGACGAGATGCTTCGTGCTATCGAGAACCTGGGCTACACGGCGCCCACGCCCGTGCAGGCCGGCTCGATCCCCGTAGTGCTCGAGGGCCGTGACCTGCTTGCCGCCGCTCAGACCGGCACCGGCAAGACGGCCGCCTTTTTGCTGCCGACTATGAACAATCTGGAGCACATCGCTCCTCCCAAACCCGTGCGCGAGCGTGGCGGCCGCAACCGCCGTCGCGGTGCTAAAAAGCCCGAGGGCAACGGCCGTGGCCCCGTGATGCTCGTCATCACCCCCACGCGCGAGCTTGCCCAGCAGATCGACGAGGTCGCAAGCAAAATCGCCGACGTCACGGGCCACGTTGCCGTGACCGTCGTGGGCGGCGTGAGCTACAAGCCGCAGACCGCGGCACTCAAGTACGGTTGCGATATCCTAGTTGCCACGCCGGGTCGTCTGGTCGACCTGATCGAGCAGGGCGCCTGCCACCTGGACGAGGTTAAGGTCCTGGTGCTCGACGAGGCCGACCGCATGCTCGACATGGGCTTTTTGCCCGCCGTCCGCCGCATTGTGCGCGAGACGCCGGCCGAGCGCCAGACGCTGCTGTTCTCGGCGACGCTCGACGAGGAGGCCGTGGGCGAGATCACCGACCTGGTGAGCGACCCGGCCCGCGTGGAGATCGCGCCGGCCACGTCGACCGCCGACACCGTCGACCAGTTTGTGTTCCCGGTGTCCATCGAGGCCAAGAACAACCTGTTGCCCGAGTTCCTCAAAAAGGAGGGCCCGGAGCGCACCATCGTCTTTATGCGCACCAAGCACCGCGCCGACAGCTGCTGCCGTCGTCTGGAGCGCAAGGGCATCAAGGCCGCTGCGATTCACGGCAACCGCAGCCAGGCCCAGCGCGAGCGCGCGCTTTCTGCCTTCCGCGACGGCACCGTCGACGTACTGGTGGCAACCGATGTTCTCGCCCGCGGCATCGACATTAGCGACGTGCGCTACGTCGTGAACTTTGACGTGCCGGCCGAGCCGACCGACTATATCCACCGCATTGGCCGTACGGGCCGCGCCGGCGAGCTGGGCTGGGCCATTACGTTTGTGACTGAGCAGGACGTGGACGAGTTCTACGAGATCGAGAAGCTCATGGACAAGACGGCCGATATTTACGAAGCCGGCGACCTGCACGTGGGCCCCAACCCGCCCGCCGTTGACCCCGAGCGCGATCCTGCCGCCTTTAAGGTGAAGAAGAAGACCAAGCGCGGCAAGTCCAAGAGCAAGAAGAAGCTTGAGCAGGCACGTCGCGACGGCAAGCGCAACGGCGATGACTACGGCGATGTGGCCGGTCGTTCCAACCGCGGTCGCGACGAGCGTCGCGGCGACGGCGAGCGCCCGAGCCGTCCTAAGCGCGGCGGCAAGACCCGCGTGCGCGAGGGCGTTCAGGCTCGCGTGGACGAGGCCGTGGAGAGCGTGGCTCGCGAGGTGGCTGCCGAGGAGCGCGCTGGTGCTGGTGCCGCTGAGCAGCCTGCGCGCGGCAACCGTGCCGAGCGCCGTGCCAAGCAGTTCCAGGGCGAGGCGCATCGTCGTCGTCGCGAGGACGAGGACCGCGGCGGTCGTCGCCGTGTTGAGCGCGAGGACGAGGGCCGTGGTTCGCGTGGCGGCAAGCGTGGCTCGGGCGATCGTCGTCGTTCCGGTCGCAATGACGAGCGCGGTGGCCGTGACGAGCGTCGTGGCGGCGAGGGTCGCGGTGAGTCCCGTGGCGGCAAGCGCTTTGAAGAGCGCGGTAGCCGCGGCGGCGAGCGTCGCGAGGGTGCTCGCGGCAATGGCGGCCGCGGCGGCGCTGGTCGTTCTAACGAGTTGCGCGACCGTCGTGATCCGCGTGCCAGCCGCGATCGTCGCGATGACTGGCGCAACTACGACGATACCCGCGAAGAGCGTCGCGGCGGCTACCGTGGTGGTCGCGGCGGCAACCAGGCCGGTTCCCGTGGCGGCCGCGCCGGCGGTCGCGATAACCGCGGCAGCTATGGCAACAGCCGTGGCGGCAAGCGTGGTAGCAGCTCCCGTCGTCCCGGTGACGGCGGCGGCAAGCGCAAGTAACATACGCATCGCCCGCTAGAGCGAGGTGAACCAAGGGTCCCGAGCAACTACGCTCGGGGCCCTTTTTGTTTGTCGTATCCGATCTCTAGTTCAAATGTGATTTCCTCGGGAATGCATCTAGAGGATGCCGTGGACCTGTTTTCTGCCATGCGGCAATGGGTCCCATGGGGTGCGCCGTGCATTTTTTGGAGTATTCTGCAGTTCGAGTTGTCTGCATATGATCCGACGTCGCCAACGGTGGCCTTCGGATATCCCTGGCGAGCGTTCTGAGTCAGATTTCGCCGTTTTCCGGAGCAGGGGCGCGTCATTCTCGCCATATCGGGACTTAGAATGATACGGCGCCCTACAGTTTTGCCCACCCGCGGCGGTGCTGGCGTGGTTACGTTGCAGAATACTCCGTTTTTTGCACGGGCTAGGATGGGGTACCTCAGGAGAACACAGCGGTATCCCGTAAATATATACAATTTGTACCGTAATTTATACAAAACGAAGAGGCAGACAGCGTAGGGTGGGTGCATTGGGGTGCTTGGTGCATCAAAACGGGGACCCCACGTGCCGTATACTCTGGCTGGATGTGAAAGCGGCTTGACGCGTTGCCAGGCGTAGGGGAGGGTGCCTCGATGAGCGTATTCGAAATTGTGTTTAGTCCGACGGGTGGAACGCAGAAGGTGTCTGGCCTTGTGGCCGGGGCACTGGACAAGAATACCGTTACCGTCGATCTGACCGATAGCGGGCTAGATTTCAGCGCTGTCTCGATGACCGAGGACGACGTGGCCGTAATCTCTGTGCCGGCGTATGCCGGTAGAATCCCGGCTGTGGTGGCTGACCGGTTGGGCATGGTGCGCGGCAACGGGGCTCGGGCTGTTTTGGTTTGTGTATACGGAAACCGCGCGTTTGAGGACACGCTCGTAGAGCTGGAGGACGTTGCGAAGCATGCGGGATTCCGGGTGATCGCGGCAGTTGCAGCCATTGCAGAACATTCCATTGCGCGACAGTTTGCTGCCGGTCGTCCGGATGCGCAGGATGCGGCGCAGCTTGCTGAGTTTGCTCAGCAAATTCAGCAAAAGCTGTTGGCTGAGGATGCGTCCGAGCCCTCTATCCCCGGCAATCGTCCTTATAAACAAGCTGGAGGTCACCGCATGGCACCCGAGGCAACAGAGGATTGCGTTTCCTGCGGTGCATGCGCCGCGGCGTGCCCCGTTTGTGCTATCGACAAGGGTGACCCCAAACGAGCAGCTGGCGAGGCGTGCATCTCCTGCATGCGCTGCATTGCCGTATGTCCGCGAGGTGCTCGTAAGGCTGATCCCAACAAGCTATCCGCTGTTTCCCAGATGCTGAGCAAGGTTTGCGTCGTGCGGAAGGAATGCGAGCTCTTTATCTAGCGCATACGAAATTGGTGCAATGGGACCAGGTTAATCTGCACCAACCTGGTGCAAACAAACCTGTCCCCAATGCACCAGAGTGAGGAGTGTCCCCGAGTGCCGGCAGAAAAGGAACGTCCCTAAGTACCGCATAAATACCGTTTATCGGAGAAAAAATACCGTTCGCCGGTCATAATGATTGTTCCGGCTTTGGGCTTGTCTACAAAACCCCGATAAAAGAAATGCGGAAGTTTACCGAGTCCCCTCGGACGTGGGCCTAATCAAAGTCTTTGATCGCGAGCGTCTCAATGGGCGTATTCGATTGATTTTGGTTGGGCTATATTTATGAAGGGACATGTCACCATGGGTTTCTTTTCTCGCCTAATGGGTGGCTCGGATAAGCAGACGACTGCGGCTTCCGAGTTCGAAATCCTCGCTCCCGTTTCCGGCGAGCTTGTTCATCTAGAAAATACCAATGACCCCGCTTTTAGCAGCCGTGCGGTGGGCGATGGCGTTGCCGTGGTTCCCCAAGAGGGAACGGTGTGCGCTCCTGTTTCCGGCACCGTCGCGGCGCTGTTTCCGACTGAGCACGCGCTGGGCATCATGTCCGACGACAGCTCTGCTCAGGTGATGCTGCATATCGGAATCGACACTGTTAAACTTGAGGGCAAGGGCTTCCATGCGCTTGTTGCCCAGGGTGACCATGTCGACGCGGGCCAGCCCCTCGTCGAGGTCGATTTCGACGTGGTTCGCGCTGCCGGCTTTGATCCCACGGTCTTCGTTATCGTGTGCGAGCGTTCGGAGAACTCGACTCTTCGCGAGCATGCTTCCGGCCCTGTTGCTGTTAAAGAGCCTGTCGTCTGGCTTTCCGAGTAAATTCTTGTGGTGGGTACCGTGGTTATCAAGCGAGTTTTTAACAACAACGTCGCAATGGTCACTTCGGACGATGGCTCCGAGCTCATCGTCATCGGTCGAGGCCTCTGCTTTGGTCGCCATGCCGGCGATGCCATCGATGAGACGTCGGTCGAAAAGACCTACGCGTTGCAGGAGGGAACTTCTCAGGATTCGCGTACGATTGACCGCTTGGCACATCTTTTGGAGTCCATCCCCACCGTCAACCTCGTGATTTCCGAGGACATCGTTCAGATGCTCCGTCGAGAGCTCAATGTTGATATCAACGACAAGATTCTCATTGCTCTCGCAGACCATATCAGCCTTGCTTTGGAGCGCGAGCGCAAGGGCGTCTCCTGTGAGAATCCGTTGCTGCTCGAGATCCAGCAGTTCTATCGCAAGGAGTATGCACTTGCGGGCCGTGCGCTGCAGATTATCAAGGAGTATATGGGCATTCAGATGAGCGAAGAAGAGCAGGGTTTCATTACGCTGCATATCGTCAACGCCACCATGCCGCAACGCTCCGATCGTTTGATTGTTTCGGTCCAGCTTGTTCGCGACGTGCTCGCGATTGTTTCCAAGCGCTATGCTACGACCCTCGATGACACCTCGCTGCCTTACGAACGTTTCGTTCGTCACCTGCAGTTTTCGCACAGCGAGCGCTCGATCCTACGGCAGGGCAAATCAACGGAGACGCGCTGTTCCGAATCGATGAAACGGCGTATCCCTGCGCATTCTCGTGCGCGGACGCCATAGCCGCCCACTTGTCGTCTACCTATAACGTTGTCGTTACCGATGCTGAGAAGAGTTATCTCGCATATCACATTGTTAACCTGCTTGGAGAACCTGGTCTCTAGGCATAACGTGCCCACACATCGATTGATATAAGGCAAGGCTCACGGTCTTGTCCAGGGCACATCTGTCTTAATTTGCGGAAAAGGAAGGGGAGTACCGCTATGACCGCAAAAAAGAAGTTCAATTTCAAAGCGCCGTTGGAGGTGTTCGCGAAGTCGATCGTTCAGCCGATGATGTATCTCTCGGTTGCCGGGATCCTGCTCATCGTGGGCATCATTCTGACCAACAAGACCATCTGCGCTTTGGTCCCCGTACTGGGCTCCGGTCCGTTCCAGCTTGTGGGCGCCGTTGTCTATCAGTCGCTGATGTTTATCATCAACAACCTCTCGATTCTGTTTTGCGTGGGCATCGCCGGCGCCATGGCAAAGAAGAACAAGGGCCATGCTTCGCTGATTGCCCTGATGTCGTTCTTCCTGTTCCTGCAGGCTAACAACATCGTGCTCAACGCCACCGGCTCTCTTGCCGATGCGAGCGGCATGCTCGGTCTTACCGGAACCGGCCAGGCCACCGTTATGGGCATTCAGGTGCTCGATACCGGCGTGTTCGGCGGCATTATTCTCGGTTGCATCACCGGTGCCGTGTTCAACAAGTACTCGAATAAGCAGTTCCCCATTGCCCTTTCGATGTTCTCGGGCGTTCGCTTCCCGTTCCTGATCATGATCATCATCTCCTGGATCATGGGCGCTGGCTTCTGCATCGTTTGGCCTCCGGTTCAGGGTGCCATCTCCTCAGTTGCCGGCATCATTAAGGAGTCGGGCAACATCGGCCTCTTTATCTACGGCATGCTCAACAAGCTGCTCGTTCCCACCGGTCTGCACCACCTCATCTACACCCCGTTCCAGTTCTCCGATGTGGGTGGCACCCTGACGCTGGGCGATCAGGTTATCGCCGGTGCCTACCCCATCCGTGTCGCCGAGATGGCAATGACGGGCCAGCCCTTCTCCGATAGCACCTACTTCAACAGCTACACCTTCAACAACCTGTGGCCCTACATCGGTATCGGTCTCGCCTTTATCGTCACCGCTTACAAGGGGAACAAGGATAAGACCAAGGCCGTTATCATCCCGCTGATCGTCACCGCCGTGCTCTCCTGTGTCACCGAGCCCATGGACTTCCTCTTTGTCTTTGCCGCTCCCGTGCTCTTTGTCGTTCACTCGGTTCTTTCCGGCATCTTCCTGGTCCTGCTCAAGGTCCTCTCCGTGCCCGCTTCGACTGCAGGCGGCATCATCAACATCGTGGTTTCCAACCTGGTCCTCGGTGTCGACAAGACCAACTGGCCGGTTATGCTGGTGCTTGGAGTCGTTAACGCCGCTCTGTACTTCTTCCTCTTCACCTTCCTCATCAAGAAGCTCAACCTCCACACGCCTGGTCGCGAGGAGGAGTCCGAGCTCGCCGAGTCCGTTGCCGAGGGCGAGGCCGCCGCGTCTGTCGCGGTGAAGCAGGGCGCTGTTGCCGCGGCTCCCGCAGAGGGCGTCGATGCGGGCATTGCCGACCTGGTTGCAGGTCTTGGTGGCAAGGACAACATCGAGGAGCTCGAGAACTGCTTTACGCGTCTCCGCGTGAACGTTAAGAACCCGGACCTCATCAATGAGGACCTCATCAACCACGTGCCCAACAGCGGCATCAACCGCAACGGCAATAATATCCAGATCATCTTTGGCATGAAGGTCGCCGAGATGCGCGACAAGGTCGAAAACGCAATTGAGAAGGAGCAGTAAACAATGATCATTACTCTGTGTGGTGGCGGATCCACCTTTACCCCCGGCATCGTCAAGTCCATCGCCCTGCGCAAGGACGAGCTCGACGTTGACGAGATTCGTCTGTACGACATCAACGAGGAGCGCCAGCGCAAGATCGGCGTGCTCGTGGACTGGATTTTGCACGAGGACCTCGGCCTGGACATCAAGCTCACGGTGACCACCGACAAAAAGACGGCTTTTACCGACGCGAGCTTCGTGTTTGCCCAGATGCGCGTGGGCGGCTACGCCATGCGCGAGCAGGACGAGAAGATTCCGCTGCGTCACGGCTGCGTGGGTCAGGAGACTTGCGGTTGCGGCGGCCTTGCCTACGGCATGCGCACCATCTTCCCCATGGTCGAGCTGATCGATGACGTTGAGAAGTACGCCAAGAAGGACTACTGGATTCTCAACTACTCCAACCCTGCCGCCATCGTCTCCGAGGGCTGCCGCGTGCTGCGTCCCAACGCTCGTATCATCAACATCTGCGACATGCCGATCGCGATCATCGACGTGGTTTGCGCCGCGCTCGATATCGACAAGAAGGATGTTGAGTACGATTACTTTGGCCTCAACCACTTTGGTTGGTTCACCTCGATCCGCCACAAGGGCGAGGAGGTGCTCCCGCAGCTGCGCGAGTACATCAAGGAGCATGAGATTCTGCTGCCCGACTCTTACCTCAAGGGCATGGGCTCGCTCATGGCAAAGAAGCCCGAGGAGGCCGTCGACGAGCACCCCGAGCAGAACCGCCACACCAAGGGCAGCTGGTACTACGTCTGGAAGGGCGAGTACGAGATCATGGAGTGCTTCCCGGAGTACCTGCCCAACACGTATCTGAACTACTACCTGCAGCAGAAGGAGTTCGTCGAGCACTCCAACCCCGAGCGCACCCGTGCTAACGAGGTTGAGGAGACGCGTGAGAAGAACCTCTTTGATGGTATCGACCATTACGAGAAGACGGGCGAGATCGACGAGAGCACGTTCTATGCGGGCAGCCACGGCGACTGGATTGCCGATCTGGCTATCGCTCTGAAGAACGACACCAAGCAGCGCTTCCTGGTCATTTGCGAGAACAAGGGCGCCATCCCCAACATGCCCTACGACGCTATGGTCGAGCTGCCTGCCTACATTGGCAAGAACGGCCCCGAGGTCATCAGCCGCGACAACATTCCGCTGTTCCAGCAGGGCCTCATGATGCAGCAGCTGAACTCCGAGAAGCTCATTGTCGAGGCTACGATCGAGGGTTCGTACGAGAAGGCGCTTAAGGCCTTTACGCTCAACAAGACCGTGCCGTCGATGAAGGTCGCCAAGGAGGTTCTCGACGACATGATCGAGGCCAACAAGGGTTACTGGCCCGAGCTTAAGTAAAAGCAACAGGGTCGCTGGCCGCATGCCTGAAGCAATGCCCCGCCCACGTGATTGCGTGGGCGGGGCATTGTCGTTTGGTAACGCGTTTTATCAAATATGGCATTTATCTGCGGTAATGTTCTATTTCACCGCTGAGGGTGACATTTTATACCGCCTGCCGAACCGTATGGAGACCTCACAACTTTTTAGGTCAGTGTTGTGCGTGTAGCAATTTCGCCCGGCCTCGCCTCCGGGCTGCCATGTGAGAGGGGATCTTATGGCTCGACTGCACGTAATGGAACGCAGCCACGCTCAGGCCGTCATGGACGACCTGCACGATGCACTCGGACGTCGTCTGGCGGTGAGTTCGCTCGCCCCGTGCCCCGTCGAGTTTACGGCGGCGCTCGTCAACCTGTGCTCCACCCAGAGCTGCGGCAAGTGCACGCCCTGCCGCGTGGGCCTGAGCGCGCTGAGCGACCTGCTCGCCGATGTGCTCGAGGGCCGCGCCGACGAGTCCACACTCAACTTGATTGAGCGCACGGTCCGCACCATCTATCTTTCGAGCGACTGCGCCATCGGTTACGAGGCCGGCGCCATGGCACTCACCGCCATCCGCGGTTTCCGCGATGATTTTGAGCACCATATCCGCGAGCACTCCTGTGGCTTTGACCGCGAGGCCCGCGTCCCGTGCGTCTCGGGCTGCCCGGCGCACGTCGACATTCCCGGTTACATTTCGTTGGTCGAGGCCGGCCGCTATGCCGATGCCGTCAAGGTCATCCGCAAGAACAACCCGCTGCCGCTCGTCTGCGGTTTGGTGTGCGAGCATCCCTGCGAGATGCACTGCCGTCGCGGCATGGTCGACGATCCCATGAACATCCTCGCCCTCAAGCGTTTTGCCGTTGAGCACAGCGACCTCAACGATTACAAGCCGCATGTAGTGGACAACACCGGTAAGCGCGTCGCTGTGATCGGCGGCGGCCCGGCCGGTCTTTCCTGCGCTTACTACCTGGCCGTGATGGGCCACAAGGTGACCATTTTTGAGCAGCGCCACCACCTGGGCGGCATGCTGCGCTATGGCATTCCCAGCTACCGTCTGCCGCGCGAGCGCCTGCAGGCCGAGATCGACTGGATCTTGAGCGTCGGTATCGACGTGGAGCTCGACCACTCCGTGAACGGCGAGGAGCTCGCTCGCCTGCGCGACGAGTTCGATGCCGTCTACCTGGCCATCGGTGCCCACAGCGACAAGAAGCTCGGCCTTCCGGGCGAAGAGGCTCACGGCGTGGAGTCGGCCGTCAAGATGCTGCGCGCCATCGGTGACGACGCGCTGCCCGACCTGAGCGGCCAGCGCGTGTGCGTTATCGGCGGCGGCAACGTGGCCATGGACGTGGCCCGCTCTGCCGTGCGCTGCGGCGCCGAAAAGGTAAGCATCGTCTACCGCCGCCGCATCTGCGATATGACGGCCCAGGACGCCGAGATCGCCGGTGCCCAGGCCGAGGGCTGCGAGGTGCTGGAGCTGACGGCCCCGCTCGCCATCGAGACGGGCGAGGACGGTCGTGTGAGGGGCCTGCGCGTGCAGCCGCAGATTATCGGCGAGCCCCGCCGTGGGCGCCCGGCCCCGCGTGCCGCCGCCACGCCCGAGCAGGTCATCCCCTGCGAGCGCGTGTTCGTGGCCATTGGTCAGGACATCGACTCCAAGCCGTTTGAGGACATGGGCATCGCCTGCAAGTGGGGTCGCGTCGTCACCGATTCGGACGGCGCCGTGCCCAACTTCGATGGCCTCTTTAGCGGCGGCGACTGCCAGACCGGCCCCGCCACCGTCATCCGTGCTATCAACGCCGGCCGCGTGGCTTCGGCAAATATCGACCACTACCTGGGCTTCGACCACAAGATTAAGCTCGACGTGGAGCTGCCGACCGTGCAATTTAAGGGCAAGCACGAGTGCGGCCGCTGCGAGCTGGGCGAGCGCGAGGCCGGCGAGCGCATTCACGATTGGAATCTGGTCGAACAGGGCCTTACCGAGGAGGAGGCACGCCAAGAGGCGAGTCGCTGCCTGCGTTGCGACCACTTTGGCTTTGGTGCGTTCCGCGGAGGGAGGAACCTGGAATGGTAGAGCTCAACAAAACCACTGTCGGCGACTACAGCGAAAACGGAGCGCACAACATGGTCAGGCTCATTATCGATAACTGCGAAGTCGTGGTGCCCGAGCACACCACGATCCTGGATGCGGCCAAGTCCGTCGGCATTCAGATTCCCACCCTGTGCTACCTGCGCGATCTAAACGAGATTGGCGGCTGCCGCGTGTGCGTGGTCGAGGTTGAGGGCTGCGATCAGCTGGTCGCAGCCTGCAACAACTACGTGCTCGACGGCATGGTGGTCCACACCAACAGCCCCAAGGCCCGCGAGGCCCGTCGCACCAACGTGCAGCTGCTGCTGTCTCAGCACGATTCGCAGTGCACGAGCTGCGTGCGCAGCGGCAACTGCAACCTACAGACCATCGCCAACGACCTGGGCATTTTCTATCTGCCGTATCAAAGGCATTTGGCGGGCGAGGGCTGGGATTTCGATTTTCCCATCATCCGCGAAAACGACAAGTGCATTAAATGCATGCGCTGCATCAAGGTGTGCGAGAGCGTGCAGGGCCTAGGGATTTGGGACCTGACCAACCGCGCCACGCATACCGCTGTGGGTACCCGCGGGCGCGCGCCGATCGGCAAGACCGATTGCGTCGCGTGCGGCCAGTGCGTTACGCATTGTCCGACGGGCGCACTGCGCGAGCGCGACGATACCGAGACCGTGTTCGACGCGCTCGCTAATCCCGACAAGATCGTGCTGGTGCAGATCGCGCCTGCCGTGCGCAGCGCCTGGGGCGAGGAACTCGGCATTCCGCGCGAGGAGGCCACCGTTGAGCGCCTGACTTGCGCGCTGCGTCGCGTTGGCTTTGAGTACGTGTTCGACACCGATTTCTCGGCCGATCTCACCATTATGGAGGAGGGCTCCGAGCTGCTCGAGCGCTTGGGCGCCGCCGCCAAGGGCGAGGGTGACAGCCGCGGCTGGCCCATGTTTACGAGCTGCTGCCCGGGTTGGGTGCGCTTTGTGAAGGCGCGCTATCCGGAGTTTGTCGACAGCCTGTCTACGTCCAAGTCGCCGCAGCAGATGTTCGGCGCTATTGCCAAGACCTACTACGCCAAGGTGCTGGGCGTGGAGTCCGAGCGCCTGTTCGTGGTGTCCGTTATGCCGTGCACGGCCAAGAAGGCCGAGTGCGCGCTGCCGAGCATGGTGGGCGAGGGCGGCACGCCCGATGTGGACGTTGCGCTGACGGTGCGCGAGATGGTGCGCATGATCCGCGCGAGCCACGTGAGCGTGGACACGCTGGTCGAGGAGCCGCTCGACACGCCGCTGGGCTTTGGCACGGGCGCGGGTGTGATCTTTGGCGCCACGGGCGGCGTGATGGAAGCCGCTGTGCGCTCGGCCTATTACCTGGTGACGGGCAAGAACCCGGATGCCGATTTCTTTACCGACGTGCGTGGCCTGGATGGCTGGAAGGAAGCCGTCGCCGATATCGATGGCACCAAGGTGCGTGTTGCCGTGGCGCACGGGCTGGGCAACGCCGCCCGCCTGCTCGACGCGATTCGCGACGGCCGTGTGAGCTATGACTTCGTTGAGGTTATGGCATGCCCGGGCGGGTGCGTCGGTGGTGGCGGTCAGCCCATCCACGACGGCTGCGAGCTGGCGGCCGAGCGCGGCCAGGTGCTGTGGGGCCTGGATGCCGCTGCGGACATTCGCTTCTCGCACGAGAATCCCGATGTCCAGGCGTGCTACCGCGAGTTCTTGGGCGAGCCGCTCTCGCCGCTGGCCGAGGAATTGCTGCATACCGACCATCGCGCATGGACGATGCCTAACGAGGGGACGTGCTAGCGATGCGCGCGTTTGATGTTGAGATGTCGCGCCGGGGGTTTGCCTCGGCGCTCGCCGCGGGCGCCCTGTCGCTTGCGCTCGCGGGCTGTGGCGGCGGGGCTGCCGGTGCCGGGTCCGCCGCGGGCTCGGCTGCCGGGTCTGCCGCTGACGGTGCCGCTGCCGAGCCGGTCGAGGTGCACGTCGCCTCGCTCAAGGGGCCGACGTCGATTGGGCTGGTGCGGTTTATGGGCCAGGCGACCGATGGCGAGACGGACAATGAGTTCGACTTTGCGATTAACACTGCCGCTGACGAGATCGTGCCCAAGGTGATTCAGGGCGATGTCGATATCGCCCTAGTGCCCGCCAACGTGGCGAGCGTGCTCTACAACAAGACCGAGGATGCGGTGCAGGTCATCGACATCAACACGCTGGGCGTGCTGAGCGTGGTGACGGGCGACGCGAGTGTGGCCTCGTTTGGCGATTTGGCGGGCCATACCGTCTACATGACGGGCAAGGGCACCACGCCAGAGTACGTCATGAACTACCTGCTGGAGCGCGCGGGCCTGACCGGCCAGGTGACGCTCGAGTTTAAGAGCGAGCCCACCGAGGTGCTGTCGGCCCTGCTTGCCGACCCGTCCGCCGTGGGCGTGCTGCCGGAGCCGTTCAAGACCGCTGCCATCGCCAAGAGCGAGGGCAAGCTGTCGGCACCGGTAAATCTGACTGATGTGTGGGATGAGCTGGCGGGTGACACGGGTTCGCGCCTGCTGACGGGCGTGACCGTGGTGCGCCGTGCCTTTGCCGAGGAGCATCCCGAGGCCGTGGCGGAATTCTTGCGCCGCCATGAGGCGAGCGTGAAGGCCGTCAATGCGGCGCCGGCGGGCTGGGCTCAGGCCGTGGTCGATGCGGGCATCGTGGATAACGCCACGATTGCCGAAAAGGCGATTCCCGGGTGCATGCTCGTGTGCCAGACGGGGAAGGATATGAAGGCGGCGCTCGGTGGGTACCTGCAGGTGCTGGCCGATGCGGACGCGAGCGCCGTGGGCGGCAAGCTCCCGGCTGACGATTTCTACTACATGGAGTAGCCCGTGCGTGCGTTTGCTCGACAAATGACAGAGCGTATGAAGGCGGTGGCGGCAGTAGGTGCCGTTGCCGCCTTTTGGCTTGCCGTGTGGGTCTTTGCAGCGGCGTTGGCAGCGCAGCCGTTGATTTTGCCGGGGCCGGGCGCTGTCGTGGTGGCGCTGCTGCGACTGGTATGCGATGCCGGTACCTGGGCGATTTTGGCGGGCTCGGGCGTGCGGATACTGGGCGGGCTGGCGCTTGCCGCGGTGTGCGGCGGCGTACTGGCGGGAGTCTCGGTGCGATCGCTGACGTTTGCCCGCTTGGTGGCGCCGGCGCTTTCGTTTGTTAAGGCGACACCGGTTGCCTGCGTGGTGGTCCTGCTGCTCATTTGGTTGGGGTCGGCGCGCGTGAGCATTGCGGCGGTCTTTTTGATGGCACTTCCGGGCGTGTATTTTTCGTTGGTCGAGGGTTTGACGCAAGCGGATAAACCGCTGGAGCAGATGTTTCGTCTGCATGGCGTGCGGGGCTGGCGACTGTTTTGTGCCCACACCTGGCGCGAAGTCCTGCCGTTTGTGCTTTCGTGCGCCCGCGCTGTGATCGGCATGAGCTGGAAGGCTGGCGTGGCGGCGGAGCTCATCGGCATGGCGACGGACACCGTGGGCGAACGCATCTATCAGGCGAAGCTGCTCATCGAGACGGCTGATCTGCTGGCGTGGACCGTGCTGGTCGTTGCCGCCTCGTGGGCGTGTGAGCGCGTGCTGGTGTGGCTGCTGCGGGTTTCGGGACCCGTGGCGTGGCGCGCGGCCGTGCGGGCACATGGGCATGGACTGCGCGGGCGTACAGGGGCTGCGAGCGATGGTGCTGCAGCGGAGCTTGCGCTTGCCGTGGGCGACCGGGCGCCCTGGTCGCCGGCGCTCGACGGACTGGTGCTTCATGTGCCCGCCGGTGGACGCACCTGTGTGATGGGCGCTTCGGGCGTGGGCAAGTCGACGTTGCTTGCGCTGGTGGCGGGGGAGTGCGCACCGTGCTCCATGGTGTTTCAGGACGTGCGCCTGGTCGAGGACGCCTCTGCTTTGGATAACGTGCTGGTGTGCGCCGATGCACGCGTGAATGCCTCGAGTGCCGCTGCCTTGTTGCGCCTGCTGGTACCGGGGATCGATGTGCATGCCCGCGTGGCCGAGCTCTCGGGCGGGCAGCGCCGTCGCGTCGAGATTGCCCGAGCCCTGCTGTGTCCGGGCGGCGCAGTGATTCTAGACGAGCCCTTTACCGGTCTAGACATCGCTGCGCGCGACGCATGCACCGAGGTCGTGCTCGACTTGCTCGACGGCCGTATGCTGTTGCTTGCCACGCACGATTCCGCTGACGCTCGGGCCCTCAATATCTCGGACATCATCACGCTCTAAAGACTTACTCAGCAACAAATTGATCCGTTTTTTCTCCGTCCCCATGGGGTCGGGTATGGTATTCTATCTGTGGGGTAATACTTAGGAATACCAAGTAATACCAACGCCGTAGAACAAACTCCAGATGCGGGCCAATCGGGTTGCCTTCACAGCCCGTCGCCCAGCCGCGTGGCCCGCATCCATCCGCACCACCGTCGTTTCAAAAAGGAAGCGCCATGGCAGAACACATGACCCCGGTTGTCGCGAAGGTCTTGCCCGAGGAAAAGGCGGCCTTCGCGGCGGCAACCCAGCTCATGGGCACTACGCCGTCCAACGCCATCCGCATGTTTATCGCCGCCTTCAATCGCTGCGGCACCTTTCCGTTCGACATTTCGCCCAACGGGGCCTTTGGCGCTGCGCCCGATTCTCATCAACAATGACTGTCCCAAACTGCCGGCACTTGGGGACGTTCCTTTTAATATGAGCAGGACATTGTCAAGAGGCAAAATCGGGCCT
>URLR01000034.1 GCA_900548815.1 uncultured Collinsella sp. | reverse complement strand
TACACGAGCCTTATCGTCGGCAGCGTCAGATGTGTATAAGAGACAGGTCACATCGGCATCGTCGCCTGCGTCCTTTCGCACGGCGCACTGGGCGCACCCCTCGCCGATGCATGCGTCGACCACGTTCGCCTCGACGGGCAGCCCGCCGGGGGTGACGATCGACACGAGGCCGACGGGCTTTCGTGACAAGAGCATCTCGCAGGCCGCCTTCGCCGCGAGCGCGGCGCAGCTCCCCGTGGTGTAGCCGCAGCGCAGACGGGTCGTCCCGGTATATATGTAGTGCTCGAAGGCCACGCTAGCTGCTCGCCTTCCGATACCCCGTGGCAAACGAAGGGTCGTAAAGCTTGCTGCGCTCGTACGACTCCGCTTGCGCGCCGTCGTGTGCAAGCCTGCCGCGAGCTCCGAGCACGCGGCCCACCACCACGAGCGCCGTGCGGTCGATGCCCTCTCGCGCGCCCGCATCGGCGAGCGTGCCCACTGTGCAGCGCACCACGCGCTCCTCAGGCCAGGTCGCCTTGTACACGAGCGCCGCCGGCTCGTCGGAGCTGCGGCCCGCGGCCAAAAGCTCGGCGGAAAGCTCGGCAAGCATACCCGAGCTCAGGAAGATGACCATAGTCGAGCCGCTTTCCGCCATGGTGCGCATGCCCTCGCCCGCGGGCATGGGGGTGCGCCCGGAAAGCCGCGTGATCACGACCGACTGGCTGATTCCCGGCAGCGTGTATTCCTGGCGAAGCGCCGCCGCGGCACCGCAAAAGCTCGACACGCCGGGCACCACCTCGTAGTCCACGCCGCGCGCGTCGAGCGCGTCCATCTGCTCCTGGATGGCGCCGTACAGGCACGGGTCGCCCGTGTGCAGGCGCACCACTTCCTCGCCCCGCACATCTGCCGCGCACATCACGTCGAGCACTTCCTCCAAGGTCATGTGCGCGCTGTCGTAGACAACGCAGGATTCCTTGCACTCGGCGAGCAGCTCGGGGTTCACAAGGCTTCCCGCCCAAACGACCACGTCGGCCGCGCGCAGAAGGCGCGCCCCGCGCAGCGTGATAAGGTCGGCGGCGCCCGAGCCTGCGCCAACGATATGAATCATCCGAGCCTTCCCTTCCCGTTTCTCATCGCAACCGTTTACGCCGCCATTCGCGCAGCGGGCAAAACACGGCGCCCGCAGCGGCAATCGGCGCAAATACGCAGGCAGGAGGCGCAATGCCGCCCGCCCTGGCTTTGACACGTTCACAAGTGCCCACTATCATAGTAAAAGTTTCGGCAACGAGCATATGACAATCGGATAAAAGGAAATGACCGGCGCGGCGCCCGCACAGCCCGCGCTGGCTTGCGGAGGGAACCAGGTGGGAATCCTGGGCAAGGGACATTACTGTATAGGACGCGCGGGCGAACCGCCTCGCGCCCCAAGCCAGACTGCTTCGCCTTTTCCTCACGGCATCGCCGTGGCGTTAGCTCCTTGTGAACCCCGAGGGGTGCGCTTTTCTTTCGCTTGTGCCGACAAGCAACTGTCGCCGGGGGACCGGCAAACCGAGGAAAGGAAAAACCATGTCCGACCAGATGTCACGCCGCGGCTTCATGGGCGCCGCAGCAACCGGAGCCGTCGCGCTCGCCGGAGTCGCGCTCGCGGGCTGCTCCAACACCTCCGCGAGTTCCGAGAAATCGAGTGAAAAGGAGAAGGCCGTGAAGCCGGTCATCCTCGTCACGAGCTTCGGCACGAGCTACAACGACTCGCGCCACATTACCATCGGCGCCATCGAAGACGCTATCCGCGAGAAGTACTGGCAGGACTACGACATCCGCCGCGCCTTCACCGCGCAGATCATCATCGACAAGCTGAAGAAGCGCGACGGCATCACGATCGACAACATGACCGAGGCGCTCGACCGCTGCGTGGAAGACGGCGTGAAGGAAATCGTCGTGCAGCCGACGCATCTCATGGGTGGCCTGGAATACACCGACGTGAAAGACGAGCTCGACAAGTACGCCGACAAGTTCGACAAGATCTCGCTCGGCGACCCGCTGCTCACCTCCGACGACGACTACAAGAAGGTGGCCGCAGCCATTAAGGAGAACATGGCGTCCTTCGACGACGGCAAGACGGCGCTGTGCCTCATGGGTCACGGCACCGAAGCCGATTCCAACGCCGACTATGCCAAGATGCAGGAAGTGTTTAAGAACGAGGGCTTGACGCAGTTCTTCGTCGGCACCGTCGAGGCTGAACCGACCTGCGAGGATGTTATCGCCGCCGCGAGCGCCGCAGGCTACAAGAAGGCCGTGCTCGCGCCGTTCATGGTGGTCGCGGGCGACCACGCGAACAACGACATGGCAGACGAGACCGACCCCGACAGCTGGGCTGCGAAGTTCGTGGCCGCCGGCTTCGAAGTGACGTGCCTGCTCCAGGGTCTGGGACAGAACGTCGCGGTCGACGACATCTACGTCGCGCACGTGGACGACGCCATCGCCAAGCTGTAAACTCGCCGCGCACGGGGGCGCCGGTCGCGTCCCCGTGCAACGGGCATGCGCCTTCCCCGACTGACGGCGCATGCCCGTTGCATTCGCATCCCGCCCGCCCACCGCACGGCGCGGGCGGTCGAAGCGATTGAAAGGAACCCCCTCCATGTTGAAGAAAACCCTCGCCTTCGCCCTGTCAGCGGCGCTTTTCGCGTTCTCGCTCGCCGGCTGCGGCGGAAATTCAATCGACAGCGCAAAGGCAAGCGATGCCGATTCCCAGGAAAAGACCGAACAGGCGGCCGATGCGCCCGAGGGCGCAAGCGCTGCCCCCATCACCGCCGACAAGGTGGCCGACGGCACCTATCCGATCACCGTAGATTCCAGCTCGAACATGTTCAGGATTGTGGACGCCCAGCTCATCGTGGAAAACGGCTCCATGCACTGCGTGATGACGCTTTCCGGCACGGGCTACGGCAAGCTCTTCATGGGCACGGGCGACGAGGCTGCCGCCGCGAGCGAGGCCGACTTCATCCCCTATGTGGAAAACGCGGAAGGCAAGTACACCTACGACGTGCCCGTTGAAGCGCTCGACGAGGACACCGCCTGCGCCGCGTGGAGTATTAGAAAAGAGCAGTGGTACGACCGCACGCTCGTGTTCGAATCCGCCGGCGTCGATCTGCGCGCCGACGCACTGAAGTAACGCCATGCGGTCGATTCTTCCCAAGGGGGAAAGCAGGAAGCGTCGCAGCATCGCGGTGCGCGCGATCGCCTGCGTTCTCGTCGCCCTGTTCGCGCTTCCCTTCGCGGGGTGCAGTGCGAGCCCGAACGCGACCGGTGGCACGGCAGGCTCTCAGGAATACACTGTGAGCGTCTCGCTCTCCGGCGGGTCAGGGCGCGCAAGCATCGCCTCACCCACCACAATTGTGAAGGATGGCGACACCTACACCGCGACCATCACCTGGTCGAGTTCGAACTACGACAAAATGACCGTCAACGGCGTGGACTACGCGCCCGTAAACGACGGCGGCAACTCCACGTTCGAGATACCCGTCACGCTCGACGAGGACATCGCCGTGTCGGCCGAGACCGTCGCCATGTCGACGCCGCACACCATCGACTACACGCTCCACTTCGACTCATCCACCATGAAGGAGAAATCGGGCGACGATGCAAGCGGCGGCTCCCCTGCGGGAACGGCTTCAAGCGCCGCGGCCGACTTCCACAACGCCGATTTGGGCTGCGGCTGGGAGCCGACGGGGGCGCTTCAGCTTGAATACGCCGAGCACTTCACTGTCGACGAGTACGAAGGCGGCCTGCGGCTTATCTGCATTTCGAACGGGGAGCGCTTCCTCGTGGTACCGCAAGATGCGAAGGTACCTGATGGGTTGAGCTCCGACATCGCGGTCATAAGGCGTCCCGCCAACAAGGTGTACCTCGTGTCGTCGGCGACGATGTGCCTGGTCGACGCGCTCGATGCGAACGACAACATCCTCATGTCGGGCACGAAGGCCGACGATTGCTCGGTCGCGGGCTTCAAAAGCGCACTCGAAAGTGGGGCGATCGCCTACGGCGGCAAGTACAGCGCGCCCGACTACGAGCGAATATCGGCCTCGGGCTGCACGCTCGCCATCGAGAACACCATGATCAACCACACGCCCGATGTGAAGGAAAAGCTGCAGAAGCTCGGGCTCGTCGTGCTCACCGAACAGTCGTCGAGCGAGCCCGAAGCACTCGGGCGCGTCGAGTGGATTAAGCTTTTCGGCGTCCTGTTCGACAAGGAAGACGAGGCCGCGCACCTGTTCAACGAGCAGAAGGCCCGCGTCGAGCAAACGTCGAGGCTCGCGTCGTCAGGTAAAACCGTGGCGTATTTCTACATTAACTCGAACGGGGCCGCCGTCACGCGTCGGGCGGGCGACTACGTGGCGCAGATGATCGAGCTTGCAGGCGGCAACTACGCGCTCGATGACGCGCAGACGGCGTCGACGTCAGGTTCGTCAGTAACGCTCGAAATGGAGCGCTTCTACGCGACGGCGAAGGATGCCGACATCATCGTCTACAACGGCACCATCGACGAATCGGTTGCCACCTTGAAAGACTTCGTAGGCAAAAACGCGCTATTGTCGCAGTTCAAAGCTGTAAAGAACGGCAACGTCTGGGTCACAAGCGCCGACATGTACCAGCAGATGACTTCTACCGCCGACATTATCGACGAGCTGCACGGGGCGTTCACCGGCGATGACGCGAGCGACTTCCATTATCTGAGGAAGCTTGGCTAGCGTCATGAGAAGCCGGCTTTCCATGACATACGACGAATCACGACGCGCCGCGCGGTGTCGCTTCGTGACGGCGCTGCTCGCTGTTGTCCTCATCGTGCTCGTCGGGGCCAACCTGTGCATCGGGAGCGTGCTCGTGCCCGCAGACCACATCCCCGGCATCCTTTCGGGCGGCGCGGCCAATTCCATGGAAAGCCAAGTCATCTGGGAGATTCGCCTGCCGCGCGTGCTTTCAGCCGTGCTTCTCGGCGGGGCACTTTCGCTCTCCGGGTTCCTGCTGCAGACGTTTTTCAACAACCCCATCGCCGACCCGTTCATCTTGGGCGTCTCCTCGGGCGCAAAGTTCGTCGTCGCGCTTACGATGATCGTGCTTCTGGGCGCGAACCAGGCCATGTCCTCGCCGGCCATGGTGGCCGCAGCGTTTCTGGGATCGCTTATCACCATCGGCTTCGTGCTCCTCATCGCACGGCGCATAAGTTCCATGGCCATGCTCATCGTGGCGGGCGTCATGGTGGGATACATCTGCTCGGCGGCGACGAACTTTCTCATCGCCTTCGCCGACGACCAGTCCATCGTGAACCTGCACAACTGGTCTTTGGGTAGCTTCTCGGGTTCGAGCTGGGACGACATCGCGGTCATCGTGGTCGTGGTGATCACCGTGAGTGCATGCGTATTCGCGATATCGAAGCCCCTTTCCGCCTTCCAGCTGGGAGAAGCCTACGCGAAAAGCGTCGGCGTGAACGTCGCACGCTTCCGCGTGGTGCTCGTCCTTCTAGCGAGCATGCTCTCCGCCTGCGTGACCGCGTTCGCTGGTCCGGTGTCGTTCGTAGGCATCGCGGTTCCGCATCTCGTGAAGTCGGCGCTGAAGTCGTCGAAGCCCATCCGCGTGATTCCTGCGTGCTTCTTGGGAGGCGCCATCTTCTGCGCGGGTTGCGATTTGATCGCGCGCACGCTGTTCTCTCCCGTCGAGCTTTCCATCAGCGCCGTCACTGCCATCTTCGGCGCGCCGGTGGTTATCGCGCTCATGCTGAAGAAGCGGGTGAGGTAGATGGGGGAATTCGTGCCGCGGCCCAAAACGCTCGGAGGGGACATTCCATGCTTAGACAGTCCTGAGCTCGCACGAAAGCGCCAGAAGACACTTTCTGCTCGTGCGGAACTGCGCGCGGAACATCTCCTCCGAGCGGAGTCGAACCTCGAAACCCCGGTCGAAACGCAGGCTGACGGAGCGCCGCTTTTCCGCATAAGCGACCTGTCGGCGGGCTACGACAAGAAGGTCGTAGTCGAAGGCGTCGATCTGGAGGTTCGCACGGGCGACGTCGTGGCGCTCATCGGGCCGAACGGCTCGGGCAAGACGACCATCTTGAAAACCATCACACGCCATCTGGCACCGCTTGCCGGCGCGGTCGAGCTCGACGGGCGGGAGATTTCCAGATGGAAGACGGCGGAGTTCGCAAGGAACCTTGCCGTTATGCTGACAGATCGCCCCCGGACCGAGCTCCTCACCTGCCGCGATATCGTAGAGGCGGGAAGGCATCCCTACACCGGGCGAATGGGTACACTCTCGCCCGACGACCATAGTCGGGTCGACGAGGCCATGAAAACCGCACATGTGGAAGAGCTCGCCGAGCGCGACTTCATGCAGATAAGCGACGGGCAACGCCAGCGCGTCATGCTCGCACGCGCCATCGCGCAGGATCCGCGTGTGCTCGTGCTCGACGAGCCCACGTCGTATCTCGATATCCGCTACCAGATCGACCTGCTGCGAATACTTCGCCACCTTGCGAAATCGCGGAATGTTGCTGTCATCATGTCCATCCACGAACTCGAGCTCGCGCAGAAAAGCGCCGACAAGGTGATTTGCGTGAAGGACGGCCGGGTCTTCCGCGCCGGCGCACCCGAGGACATATTCACGCGCGAGACGATTGGCGAGCTCTACGGCCTTCAACATGGCACCTTCAACGAGAGCTTCGGCAGCGTTGAAATTGGGCGCCCGCACGGCGATGCGCACACGTTCGTCATCGCCGGCGCAGGAACGGGGTCGGCTGTGTTTCGCCAGCTCATCCGGCATGGCAAGGCGTTCTACGCGGGCGTTCTGCACGAAGGGGACATCGACTGCGAGCTCGCGCGCGACCTGGCGACGGAATGCGTGGCCGAACGCGCCTTCGAGCCGATCGGGGATAAAACCATAGCCCGCGCCAAAGAGCTCCTCGTCCACTGTGCGCGCCTTATCGTGTGCCCCACCGCCTTCGGCACCATAAACGCCCGCAACGCAGAGCTCGTCGAGTTTGCACGCTCGCATGGTATCGAGGTCATGCGAGAGTGCGAAGGCGCATCGGAGGATTCCAAAATTGGAGTGGGAAGGATAAACTGGACTTTCTTTTAAGGATCCTCAGGCTACAGCTCCTACGCCGGCAAGGTCTCCAAGGCGCCGGAGAACCTCAGGAACAGGAATTTCCACGCCGACGAGCCCAACTAGGCCTAATCCAAGCGAGATTCCAGACTCGACAGACCATTGAGAGTCAGATCATTGGCGACCTCAGAGACGCGCTCGATAGGAACCGAGCCGTCAGACAGCGCCCACGTGCGATAGATACCGATAATACCCGACAGCAAAAACGCCAGATAGTAGTCGAACATCTCGTCCTTGAGACCTTGGGGCAGCAGATCGCGCTCGGCAATCTCATGTTCGAGCGGCGCACGAAGACGAGCCATGAAATCATCGAGCGGAATATTCTCGATCAGCTGACGATTAAGCACTAAGTTGTTGCACAGTGCCTCATTAACGGTTTTAAAGAAGGTCGCCGCCGCGCCAAGAGCGCGCTCGCTGGTGTCACCGTCCATAGAAGCAAGCGTTTTCTCGACCGAGTCGACAATCATCTCCACCACATCGACGGCAATGGCATCGAGCAGGCCGTCAACCGTACCAAAGTGAACGTAAAAGGTCTTGCGGTCGACATTGGCCTCGCGCGCGATGGCACTCACCGTAATGTCTGCCAGCGGCTTTTCCATGAGCAGGCGCTCGAAAGCCGAAAGGATGGCATTACGGCTGCGAATGATGCGACGATCAAGACGCGGTTTGCTGGTTGCCATGGGCGTGTCCCTTCGATATGCAAGCATTCATCAACAGATGAGAGATAATCTACGTAAGAGGATTATCCCCCATACAGCACAAATATGCCCCGCATCATGAAGAACGCACGACTGCCCTACTGCGACTTGGGATGCTTCTTCTTATTGAGTGCCGACGGAGATACGCGAATACCATCGCCTGTCTGGCGCACATAGGCTTTATGAGCCGGCTTAGCGGTCCCAGAAGCCTTCTGAGCGCGCTTCTTGGGATCAACGGTAACAGCATTCGTGGGGTGCGGCATAGTGGGCGCAGAGGGCGTCTGAGGCGTGCGGCCGAGCTTGCGCATCACACGATCCCAGCGCGCATGGATGCTCTCGTTGTGGGCGCTCTTAAGTCCCAGCAAGGGCGCAGCCAAAATGGTCGGCGCAATAAACGTAATGAGGCGCCACAGCAGATAGCCGGCGGTCGAAGCCGACCCAAAGAAATGACCCAAGAACAATGCAAAGCCGCCCTCAGCGCCACCAGTTCCACCGGGCAGGGGGACCGCAGAGCTCAGCAGCTGGACAAAGGCGCTCGCGGCCATGACCGAGAAAAAGTCGACCTCGTGGTGGCCAAAGGCAAGCATCAGGAAATACGGCACCAGATAGAAAAACGCGAGTTGCAGCATGGTGATGACCACCGTGAGCAGCATGGAAGAAAAATGTCCGGCTGAAAGCTTGAACTTCTCGGAGAAGGAGTAGATCTCGCCATCGACAAACGTGCGCCATCCCTCGATCTTAGTGGCCGAGACACCAATGCGCTCAAGCCAATTGATGATGCAATGGGCGACGCGCGTGACGGTCTTAGGCATGAGCGCGACGGCGAAGATGCCCAGCAAGATGCAGCAGTGCCCACCAAAGCTAAAGACGCACAGCAACGTCATGTCGCCATAGCGCTCGGCAAAAAACGGCATGCGAGCAAGCAGTAAGATAGCGCCCCAGGCAACGAGGCCAAACTGGTACACGATAAAACGCGTGAATTGCGTGGCGCCGGCCTCGCCCACGTTTTGGCCGGCCTTGGTCAGGCGATAGATTTGAGCCGGGGTGGAGCCCATCATCATGGGCGTCAGGTTACCAAAGAAGATGCCACTCGCCTCGACCGAGATCAGGTCGCGGATGCCGACGGGCGAATTGGGATCGAGCCAGACGGCGATCGCATAGGCCACAATGCCAAAGAACAGATACATGAACATGCAGAGACACGCGACAACGAGCCATGGCGCCTGGACGCTCGACATTGCGGCCCAGAACTGCCCCATCTGCCCGGTTACCACCAGATAGACGATATAACCCACCAGCACGACGCCGATAAAGATGGCGCCGCGGCGTGCGCTCTTATTGTCATCTCCGCCCGAGGCCTCAACCTCGACCTGGGGCTTAAACGTATGCTGAGAGGACTCCGTCATGAGACTCCTTCTAACAGTCAAAATATCTTGGATATTGTACCCGTAAGGGCCATAGGCAGAACGCAAAGCTCTGGTTCAAACGGGAATTGCAGACGGTTGTTTGAAAATAAAAAACCCGGCCTTCTATGGGAAGACCGGGTATAACATGCATGGTAGCCCGTACCAGATTCGAACTGGTGATCTCCGCCTTGAGAGGGCGGCATCCTAAACCGCTAGACGAACGGGCCATAAGCCTCAGCAGAAAAGAAGTGGTAGCCCGTACCAGATTCGAACTGGTGATCTCCGCCTTGAGAGGGCGGCGTCCTAAACCGCTAGACGAACGGGCCACATGACATCTGCACTGCCGTGCTGCGAGGAAATATATTACGGGACAAAAAACGTCAGCGCAAGAAGAAATTCCAAATTGCCGAAAAAATGTCGGCAGGTTATGGAACACGCAGGTAAACTGGGTAGCTAATTCAAGCTGAGATGGACCAAAAGAGCTTCGCGATCGTTGGGAATGTTGTCTTCGATCACGGCGTCGAGGGCGGAGTTGAGAAGCTGACCCAGTTCCGGCCCGGGCTTGACTCCGGCACGGATCAGGTCGCCGCCGTTGATGGCGAGCATCTTGAGCGTATAGGGCTCCCCTGTCTTCAGCAGCTCGTGCGCCATCGCGCGCATCTCCTCAATCGTCTCAACGTAATAGAAGCACGACGGGGCCTTGCCGAGCGTGTCAGCACGCTTAAGGTCCATGAGCTCGTCAATCAGACGGGCCGTGTCGACGCCCTCGCCAGAAAGCGCACACATCATATTGAGCAGGCAGGATCGCTCGGGACGCAGCGGTTTGTCGTGATATTTGATGAGCAGGCACACGTCGCGCACCAGGTCGTGCGAGAGAGCCAGGCGATCCATAATGACGCGCGCTTTCTTGGCGCCGAGCTCGGGATGACCGTAGAAGTGTCCGCTGCCGGCGTGATCGACCGTAAAGCACTCGGGCTTGGAGACATCGTGCAAAAACGCCGCCCACATAAGGCTCGACGATGGCGCGACGCCGTCGCACAGCGCCAGCTCCCCTGCCACTGTCAGCACACGGGCGATATGCTCGTAGACGTTAAACGCATGGTAGACACTTCGCTGATCAAACCCGCGACCCGCTGCCAACTCGGGCACAGCGGCACAGATGAGCTCGGGATAGCGAAGCATCGCGTCTCCCCCATGACCGGTCGAAAGAATGCCCTCGAGCTCAATACCCACACGCTCGCGCGCCACGGCATCGAGCAGCGGCGCGCACTCGGCAAGCGCACGCTTAGTCTCGGGCTCAATCATAAAGTCCAGACGGCAGGCAAAGCGCACCGCACGCAGCATGCGCAGGGCGTCCTCGTTAAAGCGACGCTTGGGATCACCGACAGCGCGAATCAGCTTGCGCTCCAGATCACCCTGGCCGTCGTAGCGGTCGACAAGCCCGCGCTCGGGATGCCAGGCCATGGCGTTGACGGTAAAGTCGCGGCGCGCCAGATCGTCCTCGAGCGAGGCGGCGCGCTCGACGCTCTGAGGATGGCGCCCATCGGTATAGAAGCCATCCAGACGGTACGTGGTGACCTCGATACGCTCGCCATCAGAAATAGCCGTGATTCCGCCAAATTTAATGCCCGACTCCACAACCACGATGCCGGCGGCCTCCAGCGCCGCCTTGGACTCCTGCCACAGGCCGCTACAGCACATATCAACATCGTGGCTGGGGCACCCCATCAGGGCGTCGCGCACCCAACCGCCCACGTACCAAGCCTCAAGACCAGCCGCCTCAAGCGCGCGCAGGACACGCAGGGACGCATCGGACGGTTGCGTACCGTTGAGCGAAACATTGCACATGCCTATGGCCTCCTGCACTTGTGAGCGTTAATCGATGGTTCTCAAGAAGTCTAACAAGAAACGAGAAAGCGCGCACACGCAATCGCGTCGTTGATTAGATAAAACGAGACAGCAGACGCCACATACGTTCAGCGCGCAAAAAACATCCGCCTTGGTAATCCAAAGCGGGTGTTCGGCAACGATGTATCGATGCGGCTAGCAGACCTGGCGAACCTCGATGTTCTTCTTGTATTCATCCACCTTGGCAAAATCGCCCAGACCAGGGCACTCGACCACATTGGCGCCGGTGGCCATCGAAAGACGCAAGGCATCCTCAACGCGCTCGGGGGCGTCATGCCACACGGACAGGAAGGCAGCGAGGGAGGAATCGCCGGCGCAGACGGTCGACAGCAGCTTGACCTCAAAGGTGCGGTTGGCAAACCAGATGTGCTCGCCGTTGGAGAAATACGCGCCATCGCCACCAAGGGTCAGCAGTACATTCTTGGCGCCCTTGGCGTGCAGCTCGGCCATCGCGCCCTTGACGGACTCGTCATCGCCACCGCTCACCTTAATGCCAAAGATGTCGAGCAGCTCGTCGTCATTGGGCTTGATCAGCAGCGGCTCCATGGCAATGAGGTCTGCCAGCTGATGGCTCGAGATGTCGAGGACGAACTCGGCCCCCTTGGCCTTGACGCGGCGCAGGACCTCGGCCAGGAAGCCCTCGGAAGTGTTGGGAGGCAGCGAGCCGCTGATAACCAGGCAGGTCATGTCATCGAGCGAATCGATGAGCTCAAACATCTCCTGCTCATTGGCCTCGTTGATGGCGGCACCGGCATTGACCATGTTGTACTCGGTGTCGGGACCGGCGTTGAGGAACACGTTGACACGCGTGATGCCGTCGGTCCACACGGGCTTGACGGGCACGCCCAGGGCCTCGGCGCCCTTGACGATGAACTCGCCCGAGAAGCCGGCGAAGAAACCCAGGATCGTGGTGTCGACACCGTAGTGGTCAAGCGTAAACGAGACGTTGAGGCCCTTGCCGTTGGGCGTATAGACCGCGTTGCGGGTACGCGTGACTGTGTTGGCGGATAGACCGTCGCAGGCAATGTTGTAGTCAATGGCGGGATTTGCAGTGAGCGTGTAAATCATGAATGTTCCTTTCACAAAGCAACGTGTTAATGAAAGTATATTCCACGCAACGACAAAAGGCTACAACAACTCGGTGAACGGTGTGGAAGCGATGAAGCACGGCAGGACACCTCTCCCCCATGGCGGAACAAAAAAGACGCCCCGGCCGAAACCGGGGCGCCGCATGCGCACGAATGTGTCGCGTTTCGATTACTGACGATCGAGCTTGCGGACAGCAACGCGCTTGCTGTACTCATCGACGTGACCGAAGTCGCCAATACCGACAGACTCGGCAACGTTGGCGCCGGTGGCCATAGCAAGCTTCATGGCCTCCTCGACGTTGTCGCGATCCCTGTACCACTTGTGCAGGAACGCAGCGAGGGTGCAGTCGCCGGCGCAGACGGAAGAAACCAGCTTGATGTTGAACTCACGCTTGGCGTACCAGATGTCCTCGCCGTTGGAGAAGTAAGCGTCACCGCGGCTACCACGGGTGAGCAGCACGTTCTGAACGCCAGCGTCGTGAGCCATCTTCATGGCGACGCGAACCTCGTCGTCGGTGTCGACCGGCACGCCGAAGATGGCCTTCATCTCGTGATGGTTCGGCTTGATGAGCAGCGGCTTCTTGTGAGCGAGCTCCTTGAGCTTGTCGGAGGACAGGTCCAAGACGACGTCGGCGCCACGAGCCTGAGCGTGCTCCATGACCTGAGCCAGGAAGTCGGGCGTAGCTTTGGGAGGAACGGAGCCGGAGACGATCAGGCACTCAAGATCGCCCGCGGTATCCAGGATGTTGTAGAGCTCCTCCTGGTGCTGCGGCGTAATAGGAGCACCCGGGTTCAGGATGCCGTACTCGTGCTGGCCATCGTTGACGTAGGTGTTAATGCGCGTGATACCGTCGGTCCAGACCGGGCGGCAGAGGCAACCCAGGTTCATGACCTCCTCGACGATGAACTTGCCCGTGAAGCCAGCGAAGAAGCCGAGCGCGACGGTGTCGACGCCCATCTTCTTAAAGGCGAAGGACACGTCGAGGCCCTTGCCGTTAGCCGTGTAGCTGGCCGAGCCGGTGCGGACGTTCTCATCGGGCTCGAGCGGAGAGCTCGAAACCGTCATGTCGACAGCCGGGTTAGCGGTTAGCGTGTAGAACATTTACAGTACCCCCTGTATATGTGAGGGCCGCGTGGCCGGCCCATTCCAACCACGCGGTTACCCCTGATACCAAATTAGCGAGCTGCGGACTCGAGCAGTGCCTTGACCTCGGCGGCGGTGTTGCAGGCGAGAGCCTTCTCGGCGAGCTCGTCGCACTCGGCCTTGGTCCACTGGCTGATAGTCTTGCGGGCGCGCAGGATGGACGGAGCGCTCATCGAGAACTCCTCCAGGCCCCAGCTGATCAGCAGCGGCTCGAGCAGCGGATCGGCAGCGGCCTCGCCGCACATACCAACCATGATGCCGGCCTTCACACCGCTCTCGATGATGTTCTTGAGCGAGCGAAGCACGGCGGGATAGTACACCTGGTACAGGTTGGAGATGGTGTCGTTGCCACGGTCGGCGCACATGGTGTAGCCGATCAGGTCGTTGGTGCCGATGGAGAAGAAGTCGGCGACCTCGGCCAGACGGTCTGCGAGCAGCGAAGCGGCGGGCGTCTCGACCATGATGCCGACCTCGATGTTCTCGTTGAACTTGCGACCCTCTTCGGTCAGCTCGGCCTTGCACTGCTCGACGAGCTCCTTGACAGCCAAGACCTCCTCGACGCAGGTGACGAGCGGGATCATGATCTTGACGTCACCGAAGGCGCTGGCGCGCAGCAGAGCGCGGAGCTGGACCTTGTACTGGTCGGGATTGGCCAGGCAGTAACGCACGGCGCGGAAGCCCATGAAGGGGTTATCTTCCTTGACCATGTGCAGATACGGAATCTCCTTGTCGCCACCCACATCGAGCGTGCGGATGATGACCGGAGCACCCTTGAGCGCGCTGGCGACCTTACGGTAGGCGTTGAACTGCTCCTCCTCGGAAGGAAGCTCAGCAGAGTCCATGAACAGGAACTCGGAGCGGAACAGACCGATGGCCTCGGCGTCGTGATCGAGCGCGTTGGGCACGTCATCGGGGTTACCGATGTTACAGGCGATGATCTTCTTGATGCCATCGGCAGTCACGGACGGCTTGCCACGGAAGGCCTCGAGGGCTGCCTTCTCGGCAGCGAAGGCCTCGGCCTTGGCGGTGTAGGCAGCGAGCGTCTCCTCGTCGGGATCGGCCTCAACGATACCCTTGCCACCGTCGACGACAACGGTCATACCGTTGCGCAGCGCGGTGCAGCTGTTGGAAACCGAAAGGACAGCCGGGATCTCGAGGGCGCGCGCAATAATCGCGGAGTGCGACGTGCGGCCACCGGTCTCGGTGACGATACCGGCAACGTGGGCCTTATCGATCGTGGCGGTCATGGACGGCGTGAGGTCGTGCACGACAACGACAGTGTTTTCGGGCAGGACGGAGAGGTCGACGACCTCCTTGCCCAGCAGCTCGGCCAGAATACCGGTGCGGATGTCGGCGATGTCGGCCGCGCGCAGACGGAACATCTCGTCGTCCATAGACAGGAACATGTTCTCGAACATGGTCGAGGTGTCCATGAGCGCCTGCTCGGCGCAGGTACCGCCATCAATGGCGGCGTTGATGGCGTCGGTCATGCCCGGGTCCTGAGCCAGGACAATGTGTCCGCTCATGATCTCGGCCTCGGCCTCGCCCACCGTCTCCTTCATGTGGTCGGCCTGAGCCTGGGTCTTCTCGCAGAAGACCGAAAGAGCGGACTGATAGCGCTCCTTCTCTGCTGCCGAATCAGCAACCTCGTGCGGCTCAAACGTCAAGTCGGGATCGACGGCGACCATGACGGTGCCGATACCGATGCCCTCGGAAGCGTTGACTCCCTGATACATTCCCATTCCTCTCTCCGTGTCATGTGATAAAGCGTTTTGCCATATCCATGACAAAAGAGCGCAGTTACCTTACAACAGGTCACTGCGCCCCCAAATATGAACTTAGTTGTTCAACATGCGACCCGTTTGAGTTCTACTCGCCAAGACCGCTCTTGATGAGCTCGATGGCAGCAGCCAGAGCCTCGGCCTCGTCGGCGCCGTCGCACTTGACCTCGACCTCGGTACCGCAGGGGATACCAGCAGCCATGAGGGCCATCGGGGACTTGCCGTTGACCTCCTTCTCGGGGGTGACGACCGTCACGTCACAGGCGTACTTGCCCATGGTGGAGGCGAACAGACCAGCCGGACGCATGTGCAGACCCTGAGGATTAACGAGGGTAGCCTTCTCAGAAACCATAATTGACTCCTTTTTGTGTTTAACCCCTGTCACGCATGTGGCAGGAGCCAGATTCACGACGTTGTTTATATTAACTCACATCAAACGGTTTTTCATTGTGTTTCAGACGAATTATTGGACAGATGTGTTTGTCGCCCGCTTGCTCGCCCACCGGGGCCCGTGCGCGGCCTGTGAGATTTCCTGCTCTACAGTCCTGCTCGCACGAAGAGCACATTAAGTGCTCTTCGGCTCGTGCGGAACTCGCGATAAATCTCACAGGCCGCGCACGGGCCCCGGTGGGCGAGCAAGCTGCTGAAACTCGATCGGTCCAAGTAATGTCGGGTGAAAGGAATTCTGGCTGATGGGATAACCGATGCGTTCTCTGTTTCGAAAAAGGCGGAGGCCCTGGAGAGGGACTCCGCCTTATATACAGGGGGCGATGGTATTCGCGTGTTGCGGGATTAGACCAGGCGGGCGTTGATCGTCTTGGCGATCTCAGCGGCGTCGGTGGAACTCTTGACGGTGGCACGGAAGTCCTCGTCCATGAGCGCCTCGGCGACCTTGGACAGGATCTTGAGGTGCGTAGTGCCGGCCTGGGCACCGGGGATGAGCAGGGCGATAGCCACGTTGACGGGAGCGCCGTCCATGGTGTCCCAACCGGTCACGCCGGACTCGTCCTTGACGACGATGACGGCAGCCTCGGTAATGGCGTCGGACTTGGCATGCGGGATGGCGAAGCCCTCCATCATGCCAGTGGTGCCCTCGGCCTCGCGGGCCAGGAAGGCGTTCATCACGGCGTCGGCGTCGCTGGCGATACCGGCCTTGACAGCCTGGTTGGAAACGAAGCTCAGAGCCTCGTCACGAGAAGCGAAGTCCTCGGCGACAAAGACGTTCTCGACCTTCACGAAGTCAGCAGCCTCGGCCTTGGGGGCCTCGACGGCAGCGGCCTTGGGGGCCTCAACCGGCTTGGTTGCAGGAGCGGGCTTCTGGTTCTTCTCGAAGTCGTACTTCTTGAAAGCCACGAACAGGATGCCACCGACCACGGCGCCGATGAGGATCGCGAGGACCCACAGCGGACCGTTCTCGACAACGGGCAGGACCAGGAAGCCGCCGTGAGGCGCCGGATCGTGAACGTTGAAGAAGATGGTCAAGATGGAAGCGATGGAAGAACCGAGCATCATGATGGGCATAACGGGCCAGATGTTCTTGGTCATGAACGGAATGGCGCCCTCGGTGATGTGGGTGCAACCAAGGATGAGGTTGACGATACCGGCGTCATGATCCTCCTGGCTGAAGTACTTCTTGCCGACAACGACAGCGAAGGTGGTGATCAGCGGCGGAACGATGCAAGCGGCGGAGACGGCAGCCATGAAGTTGGTGCCGAAGTTGTAGGTCTCGGTGCCGACGCCAGCTTCGAGAGCGGTACCGAGCAGGAAGGTGCCAGTAGCGTAAGCAGCCTTGTTGACCGGGCCGCCCATATCAAAGGCGCACATGCAGCCGATGGCCAGGCCAAGGATCACCGGACCGGAGTTACCGAGGCTCTGCAGGAAATCCATCATGCCCTGGTTAATGGCAGCCATGGGGCCGGAAATACCGAGCATGACCAGGCCGACGATGGCGGTAGAGCACAGCGGATACAGGAAGATTGCCTTCAGGCCATTAAGGCTCGCGGGAATTTTAGAGAAAACCTTCTCGAGCAGCAGGATGACATAGCCGGCGAGGAAGCCGCCGACGATGCCGCCCAGGAAGCCGAAGCCCACGCCGGCGCCACCGGCGTCGATCATGCCGGTCTCGGCGTTAACAGGCAGGCCCTGGATGGCAATCATACCGGCAACGAAACCGGGGACGAGCGCCGGGCGCTTGCCGATGGATTCGGCGATGTAGGCGGAAAGCACCGGAACCATAAGGTTCATGGCGATGCCGCCGATGATCTTGAGCATCGCAGCAAAGCTGTTGTAGTCGGCAGCCGTCGAATCAAAGGACGTGATGCCCCACAGGAACGAAATGGCGGTCAGAACACCACCGGCAACGACGAAGACCAGCATGTGGCTGACGCCGTTCATGAGGTGCTTGTAGATGACGTGGCCGATGGACTCCTTCTCCTCGACCTCGTCCTCGACATCGGCGGCAGCGGCAACCGTGTCGTCGCCCTTGGCGGCGAGCGCGCGGTCGATCAGCTTACCAGCAGTCTCGACAGACAGGGCCTTGGAAACACCAACGGAAACCATGGGCTTACCGGCGAAACGCTCAGCCTGGACATCCTTATCGGCTGCGACGACGACGGCCTTGGCACCGGCGATCTCGCTCTTGGTGAGCTCGTTCTCGACACCGACCTGGCCATGAGTCTCGACCTTAATGGTCAGACCGCGCTCGGCAGCTGCCTTCTCCAGCGCCTCCTTCGCCATGAAGGTGTGCGCAATGCCGGTCGGGCAACCGGTCGCGGCGATGATGTCAAACTTAGCCATGTGTCCCTCCTTCTTGAGTACAGCGCCCGCGGGCGCTCCCCTACACGCGCTTCGATGCGCGTTTTTCCACAACTGAAAGATACCAACCTACCGTCCGCGTAAGAAGAGACAAGGCGCAATTCTCCGGTGAAAGGTTCTTTCATAACCGTAAACGGCAAGTGAAAGTTTACCATCAACACTTGAAACGGCAAGGTGTATCTTGTAATTGAAAATGCCCGTATACTATGGCATTGCAAATCAAGTTAGATAATCATGCCAACCAGGAGCCATCCATGACCGATAGTAGCAAAAGCGCACTTTCCCTCATTAGTACCCACCAGGGATACAGCGAGTCCGAGCAGCGCATTGTCGACTATATATTGGAGCACCAGTCCGAGGCGCCACGCCTCACGGCGGCTCAGCTCTCGCGCGCTGCCGCCACGTCCGAGGCGACCGTTTCGCGTTTCTGCCGCAAGCTGGGCTTTGGCAGCTTCCGCAGCTTTCAGTTTTCGTTGGCGCGCGACTTAGAGAGTCAGCGCAACGAGGGCCTGACCGACGAGGTCTCGCTCGACAACATGGAGCAGAGCCTTAAAAATATCCTCGCCGCCAAGGTGAGTGAGCTTAATGCGACCATCGACGGCATTGATCACGACACGTTGGCCGCAGTTGTACACGCGCTTGAGAATGCCGGCGTTATTGAGTTTGCGGCCGTAGGCAACACCAACGCCGTCGCGCTCGACGCGACGTTCAAGTTCTCGCAGCTGGGCCTTCGTTGCATGGCAAGCACCATCAGCGAGACCTCGATTGGTTTTGCGCTCACGCTGCGCCCCGGTGACGTTATCGTGCTGATCTCAAACTCCGGCAAGTCGCGCCGTCTGAATCGCATGGCAAAAGCGGCTCGCGACTGCGGCGCAACCGTAGTCGTCATCAGCAGCGACAGCAAATCCCCGCTCGCGCGCCTGGCAGACTACACCTTTAATACCGTCAACCACGAAGCACTACTGACAACGAGCGACTTCGCGTTCTCCAAGATGAGCGCCACGATGATCATCGAGGTCATCTACAACTTCCTGCTGCCCGAAATCGAAGACGCCCGCGAGCATATCAGCTACTACGAAGAGCTCATCCAGCCGGATAAGGTTGTGGAGTAAAACGCGTAGTGGGACAAAAATTTCAGTCTATTTTGTCCCACCAACACCGCTGATACGACCTAACCTCGAGCTTCTTCGAGCATCTGCTTTGCGTGGGCCAAGCTTGCCTCGGACTGATCGCCGCTCAACATGCGGGCGATCTCGGCAGTACGCGCTTCGCCGGTTACCTCGTCCAAATGCGTCTGGGGAACATCGCCCGGTTCCTTGCTAACGACATAATGCTTGTCAGCCATGACAGCGACCTGCGCCAAGTGGGTTACGACAATAACCTGATGCGTAGCGGCGAGATCTGCCAGCACGCCCGCGAGCGCACGCGCCGTGGAGCCACCGACACCGGCATCGACCTCGTCAAACACCAGCGTATCGACACCGTCCGCGTTACCGAGGACAACCTTGCTTGCCAGCATGACGCGGCTGAGCTCGCCGCCCGACGCAATGCGGCGCAGGGGACGTGGCGTCAAGCCGGCACCGCTGCGGTATAGCAGCTCGTAGCTCGAAGGACCAACGGGCGTCCACTCAGCACGGGGAAGATCGCGCGACTCCCAGACGAGCTCGGCACTACCCATCTCCAAGCGCGCCATCTGGCGGCTAACCTCGTGGCAGAAGCGCGGGGCCGCCGTATTGCGAGCGCGCTTAAGTGCCTTGGCAGCGGCAAACAACTCGCGCTCGGCGCTCCCGAGTGCCTCACGCGCCTTTTTGATCTGCTCATCGCCATCGTCTACCAGCGACAAAAGCTCTTGCGAGCGATCGCGCATGGAAAACACGTCATCCATGGTGGGACCCCACTGCCTCAGAAGCCCCTTAAGGTCGGAATACCGCTCGCGCATGCGAGTGAGCTCACGAGGGTCAAACGCAACACCATCGCGATAGGCGCGCAGCTCGTTGGCGCAGTCCTCGAGTGAGATGCAGGCGTCCGAAAGTGCGTCTGCGATGTCACCTAGCTTGCGGTCAACGGTCGCCATGCGGGAAAGCTCGGCCACGGCGCCGTTCACGGCATCGAGCGCTCCCCCTTCGGCAGCAAGCGATGCATGGGCCTCGTTTGCCGTCGCCACCAAGACCTCGGCGTGCTCCGAGCGAGGCAGCAGCTCCTCGAGTTCCTCGTACTCGCCTGGCTTAGGGTCGACCTCGGCGATACGCTCGAGGGCAAAACGCGCTTCCTCGACGCGACTCCCCTGCGCACGCGAGGCTTCCTCCACACGGCGAAGCTCCTTGGCGGCGGCACGCGAAGCCTTAAAGCAGGTGCGATACTTCTCGAGCGCCTCAAGCGCCGCGCGCCCAGCCCAAGCATCGACCATGGCAACATGGTGCGCCGGGTCGAGCAGGCGCTGATGTTCATGCTGGCCACATAGATCCATCATCACGCCGACGCGCTCCGAAAGCTCGCGCACGCTGGCAATGCGGCCGTCAATTTTTACGCGGCTGCGGCCCTCGGCAGAAAGGCTGCGCTGTACGGTGAACCCCTCCGTGTCGTGCGGCCCGTCGAAGAGTCGCGCCTCGACGCTCGCCAGTGCCTCGCCCTCGCGCACCGTCGACGAATCCGCACGCTCGCCCAAAATAAGCTTGAGGGCCGAGAGCAGCGCGGTCTTGCCGGCGCCAGTCTCGCCAGTCAGGACAGTCAGGCCGGCACTCGGCACCAGCGTCGCCTCGCGAATGAGTGCAATGTTATAAACCTGCAGCTCATCGATCATGACGGACTCCGTAGAATACGCGGCTCACCGAGTTATAGAAGCTCTCGGGGCCGTAATCCAGCAGCAACACATCTCCGGGCCCGCGGCGCACGGCCACGCTCTCAACGGTACCATCGCAGGTAATAAACTGTCCATCGATAGCGATCGCCGGAACACTCGGACGGTCATCAGACATAAAGATCTCGACGACATCACTCGGCGAAGTCAAAAAGGCACGAGCCTGAATGGTGTGCGGCGCAATGGGTACGCAGACCATGCCCGTATAGTCAGGGCTCACGATGGGGCCACCGGCGCTGAGCGCGTAACCCGTAGAACCAGTCGCCGTCGAAACGACGACACCGTCACCGCGTAGGCGGTCGATATGGTGACCGGACACCGTGATGTCAAACTCGACCATATCGGACAGGGGGCCGCGCGTAAGCGCCATGTCGTTGAGGGCGAAGGTGCGCACGACATCCTTCGTACCGTCTTCGCGCACGGACACGATATCCGCGGCGATGGTGGCGCGACGGCTCACGTGCAGCTCGCCGGACAGGGCGTCACTCACGACCTGCAGAATGTCGCGCTCCTCGGGGCTCGCAGCAGTTAAAAAGCCCAGGTGACCATAGGAAAGACCGAGGATAGGAATCTCGCGATGGTTGAGGATGCGGGCAGCGCGCAGCAACGTACCGTCGCCGCCGAGCGTAATGACCAGATCGGAGCCGTCAATATCAGGCGTGCTTTGAATCTTCGATCGCTGGTCGGCAGCCCATGCGACTTCATAGCCCTGGCGCGTCAGCCAAAGCTCGAGCATCAGGCCGCTCTCGACCGCCTCTTGCTTGTAGTAATTGGGAACCAGAAAGACCTTCATAGCGTCTGTCTCTTATACACATCTGACGCTGCCGACGATA
>URLR01000033.1 GCA_900548815.1 uncultured Collinsella sp. | reverse complement strand
ACGAGATAGGAGTCCGTCTCGTGGGCTCGGAGATGTGTATAAGAGACAGGATGGTATAGAGTGCCGGCGCCGTGTTGACGCCGTTGATCACCAGAGTCTGATCCTCCATGTCGCGAGCGGCCTGCTTGGCAAGCTTCTTAAAGGAGAACGGGGCACGGGTGGCACCGAAGATGCCGGCCACGTGGTCCTCGAAGATGTTCAGGAAGTTCACGAAAGATCACTCTCCGTATAGGTTCTTTGGTATCCGAGCAAATATAGGCATATCCCAACGATTATAGAGGATAGGGTTCCCGCAACCGCCGCCTTGGCGACGACCGCGGCTGCAAGGCTGGCAATTTCCATATGGTGTGCAAGACAGGACGCCGCTGCGCAGCCGATGCCGGTGACAGCGATTGCGGCGATTGCGGCAAGGTTTGAGCCCTGATTGGCACGCTTGGCATGGGCATTGAGCAGCGCGGATGACGCCGCGGCAGTTGCCGCGACCAGCACAAAGGCAGCCCAAAGGAGCGGGTCTCCCAGCGCTGCGGCAACGTTACCGAGCCCCAGTACGCCTCCGGCTGAAAGCGCGACCGTGGCCAGACGGGCAAAAAGCGCGCCCATGCCCGTTGCCGCGGCGGCGCTTGCCGGGCCGAGCCAAAATGACGCGACGCCGGCGGCGACCCCAGCTGCCAGGAAGGTATTGCCGGTCAGACAGCCAAGCGCGAGTGCACAGGTGAGCGTGGCGCTCGCGGCAGTCTCGGTGCGACCCCAGGCGATCCACCAACCGGACATGGCGGCGGCAAAGATCACCGCGACGGGCAGCATCGACAGGATGCCCTGTGCCTGCATGGTGGCGTTGGCCATGAGCACCAAAAAGCCCACAGCCGAGATGGCCGAGCCAATCTGGGGGGCCAGGCCAGCCGCCACTCCGATCGCGATGGCCGCAATGACCAGGCCGGGAAGCGCCGCGACCCCGGCCGTTTGCATCAGCAAAAAGCTAAAGGTGCCGCACGTTAGCGCCGAGATAGTGCGCATGGTGTAGTCGCGCGCATGGCTCCAGCGCGTGCCCGCCCAGCCGAGTGCGGGGTCGACCTCGATGGCGTCGTCCTCGTAGTGCGACGGCTCGATATCGTCGAGCTCCTGCTCGTCATCCGAAAGTTCGCCAACCATTTGCTCCAGGCTGCGACGGCCTTCGCGCACGCTGCCCAGACCGGCAAGGAGCTGGTCGCAAAATGTCTCGACGCTGCTGGGGCGGTCCTGCGGCATGGGGGAGAGCGCGCTCATGAGCGCGGCCTCGGCTCCCGGGGGAAAGTGTGGTATCAGCTCGCTGGGATAGGTGGCGCCGCCGATGATGCGGTCGAGCGAGTCGGCGGGCGTGGCCGCCATAAAGGGAGCGCTGCCGCACAGGCCCTCATAGATTACACAGGCGAGGGCAAAGACATCGGCGCGCTCATCGACCGTGCCGGTCTCGATATCGAGCTGCTCGGGCGGCATGTAGCCGATGGTGCCGCCGCGCGAGCCGCCAAAGCCACCGGCGGACGACAGTCGCGCCATGCCAAAGTCGGTGAGCTTTACATTGCCCGAGTGGTCGATGAGCACGTTGGCGGGCTTAATGTCCAGGTGGAGTACGCCATTACTATGGGCGAAGGTGAGCGCCTGGCCTAGGGCATCGGCAATGGCCGCGGCCTCGTCAAAGGTAAGTGAGTGACCGTCCACGCGGTGCAAAAACTCGGCCAGCGACATGCCATCGACATATTCCATAACTAGGTAGGCATAGGCTGTGTCGTGCGTAAAGTCGATGACCTGCACGATGTTGGGATGTTGAAGCATGGCGGCAGTGTGCGCCTCGCGCAGGACATCCATGATGTCGCTGGCGGGCATGCCGACACCGTTGATAAGGGGGATGCGCTTAATGGCGACGCGGCGGCGCAGGTGCGTGTCGCGGCAGATCTCGATGGAGCCAAAACCGCCGGTCGCAAGTGTCTCGAGCGGCTGGTACCGCTTGAGCAGCTCGCGAGAGCTGGTGCCCTCCAAAGGAACGTCCGGCGAGAACCGGGCGGTATGTTGCGAGAAAAGCGGCATGGCCAACCCTCGTGCGTTTAAAGTTCGTTTGCGAGCGGCGGGCGCGGGGCCGAGCCGTTCGCGGTGGCATAGATGCTGCTAGTGTAGCACGCTCGGGTGCATGGGGAGGATAGCGGGATGCGAGGCTGCCTGCCTGGCTTGGCCTTAGCGCTTCTTCTTGTTCTTCTTCTGCTTGCGCCGCTTGCCCTTGGTCTCCTGGGGCTTGTCGCCCTGCTTGGCCTCGGCGGCGGCCTTCTCGGCCTTCATTTTCTTCTTCTTGGTCTCGATGCGGAGTTTTTTGTTGATGCGGGCCTTGAGGAAGGGACCGAACTGCTCGGCATCGCCACGGACGAAGGTGTCCTTGGGGATCGTCACGCCCTGGTCGGCGAACATGGCCACAAAGATGCGCTCGCCGTCGAGTACGTGGTCGAGCTTGTCAAACGGGAAGAACTGCGACTTGCCGCTCTTGCCCCAAACCATCAGGCCGTCCTCGTTGGCGGCGACGCGGCGATAGCGGCCACCCATGGACTCGTCGGCCTCGACGGCGTCGATAAAGTCGCGGGCGAGCGTGTGGTGCAGGTTCTTGCTCCACCAGGCCAAAAAGGCGCCGAACACGATCAACACGACGCCGAACTTGATCCAGTTGCCGCCGGCCACCAGCATGCCGATGCCGATGAGCGCGGCAATTGCCGCGGCGACATACAGCGAGCCGCGACGTCTGGGCGAGGCGACCAGGCGGGCGAAGTCGGTGACCAGGTCGTTTTCGTACTGGTACTCGTTGAGGTACAGGATGCCGTCGTCGGCTGCGGCCTGCTCCTCGAGCGCGACCTCGACCTGGTCGGCTGCTTCGGAGGGGACGAGGTTGCTCTCTGCGTCTGCCATGCTCTTTGGACTCCTATCGCGGCGGGCTCGCCGTACGGGTATTATGGAATGCAGTATGCCGTGCGACCGCATGGCCGCCGCGGCAACAAGACTCAGTATACCCGGGGGAGCACCCATGGAATCGTTGTACCGAAAGTATCGCCCGCTCACCTTTGACTCCGTGGTGGGCCAGCAGCATATCGTCTCGACGCTCGAGCACGCCATCACCGAGGGGCGCCTGTCCCACGCGTACCTATTCTGCGGACCGCGCGGCACGGGCAAGACCACCATGGCGCGCATTCTGGCCAAGGCACTGCTGTGTCGCAATGCCGAGGCGGCGCGCGCCGAGGGTGCAAGCGGCTGCTTGCCCGACGGTACTTGCGAGGAGTGCGAGCTCATCGCCGAGGGCAACCACCCGGATGTCTACGAGCTCGATGCCGCAAGCCGTACCGGCGTGGACAACGTGCGCGAGGAGATCATCAACTCCGTCAACTTTGCCCCGGTGCGCGGCAAGTACAAGATCTATATCATCGACGAGGTCCACATGCTCACGACGGCGGCGTTCAACGCGCTGCTCAAGACGCTTGAGGAGCCGCCGGCGCACGTGATCTTTGTGCTGTGCACCACCGACCCGCAAAAGATTCTGGAGACCATCCTCTCGCGCTGCCAGCGTTTCGATTTCCATCGCATCGGCAACGAGGATATCGAGTATCGCTTGGCATACGTGTGCGAGCAGGAGGGCTTCGATTACGACGACGAGGCGCTGGCTATCGTGGCGCGCCATGCCAAGGGCGGCATGCGCGACGCGCTGTCCACGCTGGAGCAGCTGAGCGTCTTTGGCAACGGTTCTGTGCATGCGGACGACGCCCGCTCGCTTTTGGGCGAGGTTTCGGACCAGATCCTGGGCGAGTTTTCCCGCGCCATTGCCGATCGCGATGTTGCCGAGCTCTATGGACTGATTCGTGTGCAGGTCGAGGAGGGCAATGACCTGCTTGAGCTGACGCGCGACCTGGTGGCGCATGTGCGTGACGTGTACGTTGCCTGCGTTGCCGGTGCCCGTGCCGAGCTGTTTGAGGGCGGCTCGGAGCAGGCCGAGGCGCTTGCTGCCGAGGCTGCTGCCTTTGGCGAGCATCCTGCCGACCGCCTGGCCCGCGTGCTGACGGTGCTCGACGATGCCGCACTGGAGATGAGGGGCGCGAGCGACGTGCGCCTGGTGCTCGAGATTGCCTGCACGCGTCTGGCGCGTCCCGAGGCTGATTTAACGATTGAGGCATTGGCCGAGCGCGTGGCACGTCTGGAGGCCATGGTTGCCAACGGCGCCGTGCCGGCGAGCGTGGCTGCTGCTCAGGCCGCCGCGCCTGCAGCATCCGTACCCGCTGCTGCCCAACAGCCGACGCTCATTTCGGGCGCCCGTGCTGCCGCTCCGGCGGCATCCGCTGCCCCTGCTGCTACGTCCGCGCGCCAGGGTGGCATGCCTTGGGACCGCGGAGCTGCTGTTCCGACTGCCCAGCCTGCGCCCCGTTCTGCGTCCGTGTCAGCCTCCAAGCCTGCAGCGCCTGCGCCTCAGCCCGTTGCGGCCCCCGCGCCTGCCACCGCTCCGGCACCTAAGCCCCAGTCCAACAATGCCGCCCAGGTTGCCGCCGCCGGTGCTGCCGAGACGCCCGCGGTCGAGGATGCCGGAGAGCTGCAGCGCAAATGGGCCGAGGTTGTCGAGCGCGTCAAGGCGCGTCAGGCTTCCTACGCAGGGCTTTTGCTCAACGCCCGCGCCACGGCCGACGACGGCTCCAAGCTCACGGTCTCGTTCCCCGCGGGTTCGACTTTTGCCATTAAGATGCTCGGTCGCGCCGATACGCAGTCGGTGGTCCTGCCGACGGTCTGCGCGGTCTTCGGTCGTCGTACCGTCGACTATGTCCTGGATGGGGGTGGCACGCCGGCTCCTCAACATGAGGAGCATTCTCCATCTGCACGGGCTGCGGTATCTGCGGACCCGCAACCCGTGTCCTCGGTGCCCCCTGCATCCTCGAGCGCCAGCGCGACGCAGCCAAAAGCGGCGCCGGTAGCGGCACCGACCCCGTCGGCGCCTGAACCCGCTGCGCCCAAACCGGCTGCTCCGATCCCCGCGCCCAAGTCCGCTGCCGCGCCTGCGCCCAAGTCATCCGACCTGGCCAAGGCCCCTTGGCTGCGCTCCGACAACCCTGCCGGTGCTCCTGCCACGGGCAAGCTCCCGACCGAGCCCGCGCCCCGAGCGCCCGAGCGCGCGTCCGTCCCCATGACTCAGCCGCCTGCGCAGGCTGCGCCATGGGAATCCGAGCAGGTGCCCTACGACGATGCTATGGTCGGTGGTTTTGCTGCCGATGCCGGCGGGGACGATCTGCCCCCGTTCGACGTGCCGGGTGCGGCGTCCGCGACCAAGGCCGCTGCTGTGGCACCCGCAGCCTCTGCAAACGACGACGTCCCCGCCGCTCCCTGGGAATCCAATCCCGGTGCTGGCAGCCCCTTCGGCCATCAGGGCGCAGCCCCGAGCATCCCGCAGACCGAGGACGAGGCCAAGGCCCTCATCCGCAGCGTCTTTGGCCAGGCCACCATCTTCAAGCCGGTGGAGTAGCTGCGCAGGCGGGTATACTGCTCAAGAAGAGGACCCCTTGTCCGGGCGCATCTGTATTTCGGACATGTGTAGTGTGGTGCCGCGTATGTCGCATTTGAGCAGACAGGTGCGTGACGGTCGGCCTAGGATGCTGAGGTCGATACGATACGTCGCATGGCTGTCCGTGTACTCGACTTGCTCGGCGTTAATGGTTGCTCCGATTGCCAAATAAACGCCTAGCTCGGCATCGACAATCTTGAAGTCCTTTATCTTGACCTTGAACTCTTGATAGAGGGACGGGCTGTTGTAGTAGACGGTTCGGGTTCCGTCGGTGCACTCATCGGTCGTCTCCCATTTGACGACGGGCTGGTCCGAGCTGGCTATCAGCAGTTCTGCTCCAAAAGCTATGGCATGGGTGATGACAACCAGCAATGCCCAGCCGACAAAGAGATAGAGAACCACATATGCAACGGGGTGTTTTGAGCGGATGTTTTGGAGCGCGTTGGGGGCATTCATGGGGCACCTCCAAATTACTATCTATGGCAATCAAATTATACCCTGCCGCCATGTGCGCCGCCTCGAGCAGCGGTTCGGCATTTAGCTATTTAGTGGTACGCATTAAATGTCGGATTCCGGCTCTACGAGATTTAGCTTTCAATATTATGCAGATGCGAATTATTCAACTTTGCATAATCTTGGGGGCGCATCACGCTCCAGGACATGTATATCGACTGAGGTAACACGTCCGCCCCGCTCTCTCGCCCCGCGCCGTGGTACGATTTTTGAGTTTGAAAGTCCCGCCGTGCTCCGGCTGCCCTTGCAGCTCGGCGTGCGGCCGCACGTAAAGGAGCCATCATGGCCGGTATGAACATGCAGCAGATGATGAAGCAGGCTCGCAAGATGCAGGAGCAGCTTGCCGCCGCGCAGGAGAACCTCAAGTCCCAGACCGTCGACGCCTCTGCCGGCGGCGGCATGGTCAAGGTGACCGTTAACGGCGAGATGGAGCTCGTCAACCTCACTATTGACCCCGATGCGCTCGATCCCGAGGACGTCGACATGCTGCAGGATATGATCATGGCTGCCGTCAACGAGGCCGTCCGCGGCGTCAACGAGCTCGCCAACAAGCAGATGGGCGCCATCACCGGCGGCCTCAACATCCCGGGCATGCCGTTCTAAGACACGCATATATATGAGTGCCAACCACAGTCTGCAAAAACTGCTCGATGAGCTGGGCCGTCTGCCGGGCATTGGTCCCAAGTCGGCCCAGCGCATCGCCTATTACCTGCTCGAGGCCGATGCCGAGGAGGCCCGCCGCCTGGCCGAGGCCATCCTGGAGGTCAAGCAGGAGGTCCACTTTTGCAGCCGTTGCTTTAACTACGCCACGGCCGACGAGTGCTCCATCTGCCAGGACCCGATGCGCGACACCACTCGCATTTGCGTTGTGGGCGAGCCGCGCGACGTCCAGGCGATCGAGCGCACGGGCAGCTACCACGGCCTCTACCACGTATTGGGCGGTGTGATCAGCCCCATGGACAAGATTGGTCCCGAGCAGTTGCACATCCGCGAGCTGCTGGCACGCTTGGGCCACGAGGACATCCACGAGGTCATCATCGCCACCAACCCCAATATTGAGGGCGAGACCACGGCGAGCTACCTGGCCCGCACTATCAAGCCGCTGGGCGTCGAGGTATCGCGTCTGGCAAGCGGCCTTCCCGTGGGCGGCGACCTGGAGTATGCCGACGAGCTTACGCTTGGGCGCGCCATCGAGGCCCGTCGCGCGATTTAGGTGGCGAGCCTGCTCCTGCCGTATGTTTTCCTCGCGACGCACGGGGTAGTCATAATTTCCCCGTGCGACTGTGAGTTTGTTGTGCAACAAAGATGCTTCGTATCCGCTTATCGCATGGATGCTTCCGCTCGCATCCTTAATTTGCCCATTCGTTGCGCAACCTTTTGGGTTCGCTGATACACTCAAATATGGATTCGAATGAATGCGCCGCTCCCGAGCGGCGTGTTTTTGTTGGAGGAGAACGCATGCGGCCCGGTGGCACTCAGATAAAGCGCGGCGCCGCGGCGCGCATGCGACGCCGACTGGGCTTGGCGCCGCGGGCGCACGCATTGCTGTCGTGCTCGCTGGTGCTGGTCATAGCTGGCGTTTCTGCCTATGGCATGACCGTGCCGTCCATGATGCAGGCGCATGCCGCATGCGAGCCGCGCGTTGGGCATGAGGTCAAAAGTGATCTGGGCACCACGACTGGATATGCTTGGGCAAGTGTGGTCGCGCATATTGTTTTTGGCACCGACGATGCGGATGGCGCCGAGGCCCCGGACAACGAAGTCACGCTTGCCAATGGCAAAACCATCGTGCTCACCAACACCAAGATCATCGATCGGTTGTCCAACAATAGCGTGGCGGCAACGGTGAATAAGGTCGAGCAGCAGAAGGAGCAGGACGCCCAGCAGTCCGGAAAGCCCGGTAGCTCGGATACTTCTGGCTCCGGCTCGGATTCATCGAGTTCGGGCGGCGGCTCTGGGCCGGGTTCCTCTACCGGAGGGTCTGGAAACGGCGGCTCGACGGGCGGCAACACTGACAACGATACAAACTCCGGTGGCCTTTCCGCTGCTGAGGAAGAGAGCATTCACAGTTGGCTTGTGACCAAGTACAACATGCTCGACGGCTATGTTTCTCGTGCCAATGACGTGGTCTCGACCTATAACTCTACGGGAGATCCCAGACCGTGCGACAGCCTGGTCGGGGAGATGTTTGTCATTCGAGCCGAGTTCGGTCGTCAGACATTCTCGCCCCGGTCAAAGTGGTATCAGCAGTATGCCAATCTGTGGGGCTGTTACACCAACCTATGTCAATGGGTCGGCCATTACGGCGATGATGACGTCGCGCTCGGTAACTTCAACAATAACGTGGCGGCGCTTGCCCTATGATGACCGATCTTGCATCCACCACACCACAATCGCTCGGTCGCGATCCCATGGTCGGCCTGCGCCTGGCGCGTGTCGACGGGTTTGAGCCGGCCATTGCGCTCGGTCAGGACGAACTGCCTGCCTATCTGCGTCGTTTTACGATGCTGTTTGCCGACGATGCCACCATGCGCCGTGGCGGTATCGGCCGCGTGACGCGTGCCGTCAACGCCCAAGGCGAGGCCGTGGCACTCAAGCAGCTCATCTTGCCGACGCGCGATGAGTTTGACGACGATGCCGCTCACGAGGCGCTGGTCGCCAAGTTCAAGGCGGCGTTTCGCGAGGAATACGAATGCCATCGCGCCCTTTCGGGCCTTAAGGGCTTTCCCCGCCTCTATGGCTGGGGCGAGGTCGACGGTGTGCCTGCAATTGTCATGGAATGGGTCGAGGGCGAGACGCTTGCCCGCTTGCGTTCGCGACTCGCCGTGGACGATGCCGGACGCCTGTCGCCGCTTGTAGCGGCGCGTCTGGGTCGCGACCTGTTCGATCTGCTCTGCCGTATGAGCCTGGTGGGTGAGGGCTTTGTCCATCGCGATATCTCGCCCGCTAATATTATGGTGCGCACGGCGCGTCTACCGCTTGACCGGCAGCTTGCCGAGGGCACCTTTGACCTGTGCCTGATCGACTTTGGCTCGTCGCTGGCGCTTGAGCCTGCGTCGGCCGTGGCCGGTACCGGCGGCAAGGCATCCTTTACCGAGCGCTATGCCACGCTGCGTCGCGCGACGGTTGCCTATGCCCCGCCCGAGATGCTCACCGACGATATTCCCGACCTGCGCGCTTTGCGTATGTCGCCGGCGATCGACGTCTATGCCGCGGCAAGCACGGTTTACGAGCTCATTGCCGGCGTCGCGCCATACGAAGCCGCGCCGAGCACTTCGGGCACCTCGGGTTCGCGCAAAAAGACGCGCGACATCGCGAGCCCCTACCGTCTCAAGATGGACACGCGGCCCGACTATCCCATTGGTGCCCATGCGCCCGGTTGTGATTTGACTCAGCTGCTTCGTCGTGAGCCCGATGTGGCGCTCGCCGCGGCCGAGCAGGCCCAGCAGCTAGGGCTTGAGCCGGATTCCGAAGAGCTACGCGATGCGCTGGCGTTTGTCGATGCCCAGCTGTTCGACGTGGTGATGGCCTGTCTGTCCAGCCATCAAAAAGATCGTCCCGAGCCGGCGGCGGTCGAGGCGGCGCTCTCAGCGTTTTGTGACCACTATGCGCAAAATGTCGGCCGTTCGCTCCGCGGCGAGCCGCTCACGCCGTGCCCCATGGATGCGTCTGGCCGCGCGGTTCGTCGCGCGCTGATGGTCGGCGCGACGGTCGTCTGTGGCGTGGTTTGGGCTGTGATCGTGGTTTCGGCCGCGCTGCTGGCGTCGGGCGCTCGCGTGACGGCGACTTTGGGATCGCTCGTGTGGTCCGGGTCGCTACCGGGTATTATTGCCGCACTGGCGTTGGCGCTGCCAGGCATAGCCGGCGTTGCCGCGGGGGCGCTTGCGCGCGATCGGCGCTCGGGCTTCCTGCAGGGTGTGCTTGCGCTTTCTGCCTGCGAGGTTCCGGTGCTGGTTGTGGCTGCATGTAGCGTATTTTCCCAACGCGCCGTGATGGGCGGCCTTGTTGCCGCTCTGGTTGCAACCTATACGCTTACGTGGTTTTTGCTTGCGATGGGCTTTGCCTTTGAACTTCCCGTTTCGGCACCGCGACGCACAAAAGCCCAGATGGCGACTCCGCTTGCCGGTGGAGCCGCAGCTGCCCGTACTTTTGGCGGACCTGTCGAAGTATCGTCCGATTCTATTTCTACGACCAAGGAGGCCTAGGTCATGGCATCTCAAGTTGAGCTCACCCCATGCGGGGCCATGTTTGACATCTTTAAGCGCGCGGCGCATCTGAGCCATATCGAGCTGTGCGGCTTGGTGCTTTCGTCCCGTCCGCTCGCCGACGGCCGCAGCCCGCAGAGCCGAGCCGCCGATCGCTCTTGGGTTTCCCGCTTTATCGTTCGCGCGCCGGTCGGCACGCTTCAGCATCGCTACTTTGCCGAATACGGTACCTCGGCTGCGCGCATTATGTCGCAACTGGCCCTGCGCCAGCGCAATCCCATGGACTCCACGGCTGTGATCAATATGGTGTGCGGTCCTGCAGGTGAACCGATGGTACGCGCGCTCGAAGAGTGCCACCAGGACACGAATCTCTATCGCAACGCGCTCGATCGCCTGTCCCAGGCGGCGGAACTCATGCCCGCCGAGCGCGCCGAGGCCGTGCTGGTGCTGTTTGTCGCCGTCGGTTGTTCGGCGGATGTGCGGTCCTCGGTGAACTATGCCATCGACTACGCGCACGCGACCTGTGGCGGAGGCACATCCACGCCGCGTTCGCTTGGCATGTCGATGACCGCGGGCGAACGCGAACCCGCCCCGGCGCACCCCTTGGGCTTGCTGCGCGTGCAAAACAGTTTTGTCGTGAGCGCCCCGCGCTGGATTCAGCCGAGTGAGCAGGGTGTTGAGATTGGCGCGCTGGCTACTGGTGAGGGCGATATTACCGACGTCGGCGACGATGTCTCGGCCCGCCATGCCCATATCTGGTGCGATGCTCAAAATATCTGGCACGTCGAGGACTTGTCGTCCACCAACGGAACCGTGGTGGTAAACGGGGCCACGCGCGTCTGCATTCAGGTCGAGCCCGGCCGTTCCGCCCAACTCAATCCCGGCGATGAGCTCAAGCTCGGCGAATCCACTACCTACGCCATTCTCTTCGGTGACCTCTAGCCGGCAGTTAGGGACGTTCCTTTTCTGCCGCCACTTGGGGACGCTCCTCGGCGCGCCAGAGCCGGTCGCCTGGGGATGGAGAGGCCATTTTGGCCCTTGGCAGTCAGTCGGGGCGAAACTAGAAGATCTTTCCGATTCGCGGCTGTTCATGCTTGTAGAGCATCTAAAACAATAGGATGTTATTCTGGAATATGCCGGGTGCGTGAACTTGCCTGTCTTAGCCTTAAAAAGGTATAGGGGAGTTTGGCTCAGGGGTTCCGTCTTGTTCTTCAGCGCAGTATTGTGGGACAGATTTGCTGAGATTGGCGCCTTACACCGCAGAGCGCACGGAAGGCTCTCGATTTGTGTTCTGGCCCCAGAATACAGGGCCTGATACTTACCAACTGTGGCATGGATGTAACATCTGTAGAAATCAACCCTTTTGTTGTCGACCTTTGTAAGAAGAACACTGCCATCAACTCTTTGGATGACGAAACTAGGGTGCTTGAGGGGAGCCTTTACTCCCCTCTGTGAGATGACTCATGTTTTTCGCTTGTCGTTGTGAATCCTCCGTTACTGCCGATTCCGGATGAGATTCCTTATCCCTTCGTTGGGTATGGGGGACAATCGGGTCTGGATATAACACTTCATATTCTTAAGGGTGGCGATACGCATTTAGAGGAAAACACTAAATACTGCTAATAGGGGTGACGACGATGGCGCAGGGGCGACCCACGATGCTCGCATCAATACGTCGGCTACTTGGGGAATCAGGTCTAGATGCATGTATGATGATACTGTGCAGCTATTCAATTAGTCCGCGTTCCGAATGGGTGCGGGGTATGGCGGCGACGTCGTATGCTTTTGCCCTGGCGCGATACTCAGGTATTTCTGAGGCGGTTGACGAAGTTTATACGCGCTATGCCGCGCAAGGCGTCCGGAAGTTTGCACATCTACATTACGGGCTTAGGTTTCTTCAAGCGAGCAGGCTGGTTGCGTTATTATGAGCGATTTTTCTAGTCTAGGCGACAAAAGGCAAAGGATTTGGTGGGTGTAAAACGAGGTCGTTTGCGGGCGGACGCTCCAATCTATTGTGGCAATCGGGCGGTTGAAAAAGATATTTCAATCGCCCGATTGCCAGATTCGTCGGAGGAGATGTCCGATTCCGACTCTCTTGTAGGAAGAGCTTGAGACCGTATTGGCCCAAGGCAATCTTAAAGCAGTCTCATTGGCAAATCTTCGCTCCTGTTGTGTTGAGGTGTAAGGTATCAGTGATTGATGTTTTGTGGCGGGTAGATTGGGGCCTTCCTTGATTCGATGCGTTCTCTCGAGGTTCATCAGAGCAAAAGGGGCTTTCGTCTTCATTGCTATCACGGTGATTGGAACCGCTCTCTCCTATGCCATGCCATACGTGAACGGAAAATTTTTAGATTTTCTTCTCGGTAACCGCAGCGAAAGAGACGCCGCACTCTTCGCACTCCTGGTTGCGTCAATAGGAGTTTTCTCCACCCTCTTTACTTATTTTGCAGGAACACTTTCCATTCGCATAAGCACGAGACTTTCCTTTGATCTTCTCAGGGAGGCCGTCTTGCGTTTTGAAAGAGACGATTACTTGGTGAGTCGGACCATCGATCCAGCCTATACAACGCAACGGATTATTTCCGACTCCAGCGTGGTCTCATCCTTCGTTTTGGCGAATTTCATCAGTGCGCCGCTGTCCATTGTAGCTATTCCCATCGTATTGCTTATCATATGGTCAATTGATTCAACTCTCGCGGTGTTTTCCATCATTCTCCTCATCGTGTATTTCTGTGTAATTACTGGGTTGAGGAAACTTTTGTATAGGGTCACGTATGAGAAGAAAGAGGCGGACAGCGCCTTTTACGCCGCAATTGCATCGCAGCTTAATCAGATTCTCAACATTCAACTGGCATCTTCGTACGGCAAGAGCGAACAAGCGCTCGACGCTGGGTTTAAGAGCTATTTTCCCAAAGTTTTGCGCTCCGGAAAGCTATCATATTCTCTGACATCGCTCGATGGTCTTTTCGCAGCGTTGTTTCAAGCGGTGATACTTGTTGTTTCCGGAGTACGAATCATTAACGGAACTATGTCAATAGGCGAGTACACTATCATCGGTACATACTTCGCGGTTCTCTTTAAGACTTTGAAAAGTATGATGTCATTGTTCAAATCCTATCAGGACGCCAAAGCATCATGGGATAGGACGGCTATCGCGACGAGGGAAAAGGCGAGATCGGGGTGGAATCGGACCGATTTGGCGAAACTTGATGGAATAAATGACATTTCGGTATCTGATTTGGAATTCTCGGTTGCCCTTCCAGACGGATCTGTCCGAGGGGTCCTCGGCGGGTTTTCTTTCAAGTTTTCCGGTCCTGGTACATATTGCATAGTTGGGGAGAACGGAAGGGGCAAGACATCGCTTCTTTACTTGATGCTCGGGCTATATTCATCGAAAGGCAAAGTAAAATACAACGGTGTGCCAATCGAAGAATGCGACTTGGATTACATACGTGCGAGAGAGATATCGTGCTGCCCACAGTCGTGCTTCGCGCCGGACGAAACGGTGAAAGAGCTGTTAGAGTATTTCGACACGCCCTTTTCTCCCTATCATCGGGGTGTAGATGACCTACCTTCGCTGGAAAACAGCGTGAAGGAGTTGCTCGGGAAACGTTGCTCCGCGCTTTCGGGCGGTGAGTTGCGCCGCGTGTACTTATGGTCGGCGCTTTCACGCAAGTCGTCAGTTTTGGTGCTCGACGAGCCCACGACTGGGTTAGACGCTGTAAGCCGCGCCGAGCTTGCGGCCTATGTTAAGCGCAACAAGCAAAGCCAGCTGATCATCATTGTCTCTCACGATGACGAGATGGTCGGCGCGGTAGAAGGGGTAGTGGATTTAGGCAGCATGTACCAGGGTAAATGCTGACAAGTGTAGTGCTACCCAACTGACAGAGATAACAAAAAAGCGATGCAGATGCACGTAGCATTCAGTCGGTTCGGACTCGGTGCCTTCACGCCATCGCAACGCTTTCAGATATAGTTCTCATTCTCTTACTAAAGGAAACTTTAGTCTACGTTGTCTTGTCGAGACAGAGGTGAAGCGAAGTGTTGTCGCGACGTATCTTATTCCAGGTGGCTCAGTATCATCGTGAGAATCACACCAAAGTGTACTTACAATTCTCGTGTCCCACGGACAACATGAGCTGAGCATTGAGGTTCCACCCTTTGCTGCAACTACACGGGGTTGGACGGCAATGAATATGCCGGGCCGCATGCCACGCGCAGCGGGGGTCCATGCCCCAGTATGTTGCCTACAGCAGCCTCGATGTCCACGCACACATCATCTCTGCCTTCGTGTTCAATCCGTTTGCCGGAGAGTGCGAGGGTTACAAGGCCGTAGAATACGAGCCGAACAAATGAAATGCGGTATCGACGCATAGGATTAAACTGACGATTGCTTTGCACCGAAAATACGCCCGGAAAGCCGCTATGGGTGGCGGCCCGGGTTAAATTGAGAGGCCCGTCCGATCACTTTCATGTGACGAACCGTCGGGCTTCTTATTCCACTTGCCAATGCTCGGCTCATATTGGAAGAAAGCTACGCTAATGTTTGCGTGATACTCCTATTTTTTCCGAAGAAAGAGTCGGATAATGAAGAATAACAATAAAAAAGGTGCCAGATATAAAGCAAGTATAAAGGTTAATCCAACGAGACCTTGCAATAATGGCATAACTCCTCCCAGACACGAGATTTTGGTATTTGTCCCCATCTTATTTTGAATTGGACCAAATAGTTCCTAGCCACAAAAACTACTCGTCAACTGGATCGCACCAATCTGCTGGCAAAACACAGCTTGATTCTTTATCGACATAGCACCAATCCGCAACAGGGCACTCGGCGATGTCGTAAAAATTGCATATATCAACTCCAAGACAACAAGGCTCAACGGGAGGATGTTCATTTGAACCAACAGGATGGATATGCTTCATAACAGCTCCTCACCTTAATCCAATTAGAGACTACGTTTGATCAATGCCACAGTGATCTACAACGCAGATGCTGCCGCCATCCATGTCATAGTCGCAGTAATCGTATGCACCACAGCCATCTGCTTTATCATAAACAGTACAGATGTCAGTAATGCCCAAGAGGCAGTCAAAAGATATCGGCTTCACGCCTGCCTCGTCGCCACTTCCTGGATTAATCGGATGAATATGCTTCACGACTACCTCCCTTTGAGTGCAGAAAAACCTCAATATTGTGTATAACAAACCAAGATGTCTAGTTCACCATATTTCTAGAATGGTTTCGGCGAACGTAGCAATAAGCTTCGCAGACGGTAATCAGAAGAACGAACACCTCCACAATGGTGACAGCAATGCGCTGAACCGCTTATTCCGATACAGTAGCTTCTCGTTGATTTTTCTCCTGCGAAGATGAGTGGCGGGAAATAAGGTCAAAAGCCATCTCGTAGCACATTTTTCTATATTCACATGATGCAGGGTGTAGACTCTTGGGCAAGTAGCCGTGCTCGTCTGCAGCCTCCCAGCTACAGCCCCCACCACAGAAAGACCGAGCCCAACAGTCCGTACAGTCAATTCTTTTTTCGACACCCTGACTCCAGTTTTCAATATACCTAGTTTCGTCAATTCCGGTGACGATGTTGCCCATTTTGAATCGCATCATCCCGACAAACCTGTGACAGGGGTATACGTCCCCTTCGGGAGTCACGGAAATAAAACGCCTGCCAGCCCCGCATCCGACAAAGGCGATCCTGTTGCTCATAATCAAATCAACTGCAGTTTTCAATGTTCTAAACAAGGGCTTTTCCCCTTGATCAATCTGTTTGAGATATTGATCCGCCAAATCTATTAGGCCCGCCCTGATTTTGTTTAATGAGTGTTCGTCGAGTTTGATATTCTCATCGAATGAGCTCACGGGCGAGAAGTAAATCCTTCTGAAGCCCATCTCTTTAAACTGAAGATAGTCTTCAACAAGGTTACAGTTATTATTTGTTAAGGTCGCTCTTGCGCCGAAGGGGAACGACTCGGAAAAACGACGAACGTTTTTGTCGATATCGGAGAAAGAGCCGCCTCCCGTCTTGTACGGGCGCGATGCATCGTGCTTGCATCCTGTACCATCGAGACTAATCAGAACAGAAAACCCGTGCTCCTTGAAAGAATTCACAGCAGTGTCATTCAAAAGCGTTCCGTTGGTCGTAATAGAATAGGTAAAGTTTCTATTGGGGTATATTCTTTTTGAATAGTCGACCGTTTTCCATATCAGCGGCTCGTTAATCATGGGTTCCCCACCAAAAAAGACGATTGCAAGCGTTTCGTTTTCCGATGAACTTGCGACGAGGTAGTCGACCGCCTTGAAGGCTATCTCGTCTGTCATCAGCAGAGGAGACGTTCCATAATCTCCTTTACCGGCAAAACAGTAACTACAACCAAGGTTGCATGCATGTGAAACGTGGAGTTCGATGGATCTAAGTTTTCGAGGCGTGTCTTTTGTTAAGAAAGTCCGCTCAGACAATCGTTGATACTCATCAATGTCGTCTTCAAGTTCTGCTATGGTCGTTTGGTCGTAGCCTTTCGCAGCAAGTGACTTTGTTAGCAACTTCGAGTTGACCGTTCTTCCCGATGCTTCAAATATGCGAAGCGCATCTTCTGATGCTTGGTCAACCTGAAAGCAATTGCGAGTGACCTCATCGAAGCAGTAACGACGATCACTTACTGAGAAAAAATGCATACGTTCCTCAATTTCATGCTGGACTGGCACTAACCTTGTTTATTGTTACGCAGCTATAAAAAACCACCAGCGGGGATTCGGTGTGCGGCCCAATCGGACTCCCAAAAGGTTCTATTTGAGACTGGCAAGCTTTGTGTTGTTGGCACTTCGACAGCGCTCTTTATTCCAACATGGAGCCTCGCAGTTTGAGTCGACTTGCCTCTGGAAGGTCCGATCTCAACTTGATTTAGGATGAAAACAGATTACAGGCGCGCTCCTCTAGAAAGAAAGGAAACCAATCGCCGCCTATCACCAGGAAAGTTTTTATAGCCCACCTCGAGCAAAATGAAAGATGCGAGAGCGATTGGGGAACAACGCGAATCTCCCCTTTTGGGTGGGAGCGAGCCTTCAGCCACCGGCGAACGACTCGCCCTGGTCAGAATCTGGAAGTGGTGCCGGGCCGCTTGGGCCTCCCCGGTGACTTCGTGGGGCTTACCTGCCTGACGTCGAGGAGTACATCCGCAAGATTCGTTCCCTATGCCGTTTGCTCTCACGCCCGCCTTGGTTCCAAGTCGGGCGAGCACGAGGTCGCGCCGGCGCATCCGCTGGGACTGCTGCGCGTGCAAAACGGCTACGCGGTGAGCGTCCCGCGCTGGATTCAGCCGAGTGAGGAAGGCGTCGAGATCGGCGCGCTGGCAACGGGGGAGGGCGGCATCACCGATGTGGGCGATGACGTTTCGGCTCGCCATGCCCACGTGTGGTGCGATGACCAAAATGTCTGGTACGTTGAGGACCTGTCGTCCACCAGCGGAACCGTGGTGGTAAACGGCGCGACGAACGTCTGCACCCAGGTCGAGCCCGGCCGCTTCGCCCAGCTCAACCCCGGTGACGAGCTCAAGCTCGGAGAATCCACAACCTACGCCATCCTCCTCGGCGCCCTCTGACTCATCTCCTAAATAAGTTGCGGTGAAATAGGGGCTGTTTAAGGCTACGGCCGGCAAAAACAGTTCCTATTTCACCGCAGCTGCCATTTGGTCCCTCGGTGACGGAAGGATCAATTTTGCCCTTGATGGTCACTCGAGGTAAACCTTTACCGCCCGCCTATATTTGTCGAAATTACACTTGACGGCGGGGTACAATAAACCCGCATGCGGATTTCCGTTGCGGGCGCTTCCCATCGCCGGGGCGTGCCCGGGAGCATCCGGCATGCGGCCTTTGCGGCGCTCGGTCATGTGCAAGACGGGCGGTCGGGTCTGTGGGGCGCATCAGCTGGCCCTCGCCTCGGCATGTCTTCTCTCCACGCCACGTACCTGCTGCTGAGCCTGCCTGCCAGATGATTGGAAGCAACAGCGAAAATCCCATCACGCCAACATCCCGGCGATCGCCGGGGCCTGTATACCTATATGAGAGGAGAGGGGTATATGGCGCGTAAGTTTAAGTCTATGGACGGCAACGAGGCGGCCGCATATGTTTCGTATGCGTACACCGAGGTAGCGGGAATTTATCCCATTACGCCGTCCAGCCCGATGGCCGACCATGTCGACCAGTGGGCGGCCCAGGGTCGCAAGAACATCTTCGGCACCCCGGTCAAGGTCGTCGAGATGGAGTCCGAGGCAGGTGCAGCCGGTACCGTTCACGGTTCGCTGGGCGCCGGTGCTCTGACCACCACCTACACGGCTTCCCAGGGCCTGCTCCTGATGATCCCGAACATGTACAAGATCGCGGGCGAGCAGCTCCCGGGCGTCTTCCACGTCTCCGCGCGTTGCGTCGCTTCGCACGCCCTGAACATTTTTGGCGATCACTCTGACGTCATGGCCTGTCGTCAGACCGGCTTCGCCATGCTCGCCGAGGGTAACGTCCAGGAGGTCATGGACCTCTCGCCGGTGGCTCACCTTGCCGCCATCGAGGGCAAGACCCCGTTCCTTAACTTCTTCGACGGCTTCCGCACCAGCCACGAGATCCAGAAGGTCGCCATGTGGGACTACAAGGATCTGGCCGAGATGTGCGACATGGACGCCGTCCAGGCTTTCCGCGACCACGCGCTCAACCCTGAGCGCCCGCACACCCGCGGCAGCCACGAGAACGGCGACATCTTCTTCCAGAACCGTGAGGCCTGCAACAAGGTCTACGACGAGCTTCCCGCCGTCGTCGAGGGCTACATGAAGAAGATCAACGAAAAGCTCGGCACCGATTACGGCCTGTTCAACTACTACGGCGCTCCCGATGCCGATCGTGTCGTCGTGTGCATGGGCTCCTTCTGCGACGTGCTCGAGGAAGTCATCGACTACCTCAACGCTCACGGCGAGAAGGTCGGCCTGGTCAAGGTTCGCCTGTTCCGTCCGTTCTCCATCAAGCACTTTGTCGACGTTCTCCCCGAGACCGTCAAAAAGATCGCCGTCATGGACCGCACCAAGGAGCCGGGTTCCATCGGCGAGCCGCTCTACCAGGACGTCGTCTCCGCTCTCTACGAGGCCGGCAAGACGGGCATCAAGGTCGTCGGCGGCCGTTACGGCCTGGGCAGCAAGGACACGCCTCCCGCGTCCGCGTTTGCTGTCTTCGAGGAGCTTAAGAAGGACGAGCCCAAGCGCGAGTTCACCATCGGCATTGTCGATGACGTGACCAACCTGAGCCTGCCCGAGGCCGAGGATGCGCCCAACACCGCAGCCCCCGGCACCATCGAGTGCAAGTTCTGGGGTCTGGGTGGCGACGGTACCGTCGGCGCCAACAAGAACTCGATCAAGATCATCGGCGACCACACCGACAAGTACGTTCAGGCCTACTTCCAGTACGACTCCAAGAAGACCGGCGGCGTCACCGTCTCGCACCTGCGCTTTGGTGATTCTCCGATCCGCTCGCCGTACTACGTGACCAAGGCCGACTTTGTCGCTTGCCACAACCCCAGCTACATCGTCAAGGGCTTCAAGATGGTCCGCGACGTCAAGCCGGGCGGCACCTTCCTGGTCAACTGCCAGTGGAGCGACGAGGAGTTCGCCGAGCACATGCCCGCCGTGGCCAAGCGCTACATCGCGAACAACAACGTCAACGTCTACCTGATCGACGCTATCGATCTGGCTGCAAAGGTCGGCATGGGCAAGCGCACCAACACGGTGCTCCAGTCCGCCTTCTTCGCGCTGGCCAAGGTCCTGCCCGCCGAGGACGCCCTGCAGTACATGAAGGACGCGGCCACCAAGTCCTACATGAAGAAGGGCCAGGCCATCGTCGACGCCAACCACAAGGCCATCGATGCCGGCGCTACCGCCTTCCGCAAGTTCGAGGTTCCGGCCGACTGGGCAACTGCCGAGGATGCCGCTCCCGTCGAGCTCTCCGAGGAGACCAAGTCCGCTATCGCCCAGCAGGTCAAGAACCTGCTCGAGCCCATCGATCGCATGGACGGCGACAGCCTGCCTGTTTCCGCCTTCGTCGATTGCGCCGACGGCCAGTTTGAGCTGGGCGCCTCCGCATACGAGAAGCGCGGCGTCGCCGTGGTCGTTCCCCACTGGGACGAGACCAAGTGCATCCAGTGCAACCAGTGCGCCTATGTGTGTCCGCATGCCACCATCCGTCCGTTCGCGATGACCGAGGACGAGGCTGCCGCCGCGCCCGAGGCTACCCGCACGCTCGACGCCATGGGCCCCAAGGCCAAGGGCATGAAGTTCACCATGGCCGTGTCCCCGCTCGACTGCATGGGTTGCACCAACTGCGTCAAGGTTTGCCCCAAGGGCGCCCTCGAGATGGTTCCCACCGAGCAGGAGATGGACCAGCAGCCCGTTTGGGACTACATGGTCGAGAACGTCTCCGAGAAGAAGGAGCTCATCGCGGCCAACGTCAAGGGCAGCCAGTTTAAGCAGCCCTACCTGGAGTTCTCCGGCTCCTGCGCCGGCTGCGCCGAGACCGCCTATGCACGTCTGGTGACCCAGGTCGCCGGCGACCGCATGTTCATTTCCAACGCCACCGGCTGCTCCTCCATTTGGGGCAACCCCGCTGCCACCGCTCCTTACTGCAAGGACAAGGACGGTCACGGCCCGGCGTGGAACAACTCCCTGTTCGAGGACAATGCCGAGCACGGTCTGGGCATGGCCGTTGGCTACGAGGCCGTTCAGAAGAAGCTGATCGCTGCTACGCAGGAGATCATCGCCGCTGACGGTCCGTCCGACGAGCTCAAGGCCGCCGGTCAGGCTTGGATCGACTCCGTCAACGACGCCGAGGCCTCTAAGATCGCTGCCGCCGCCTACGTTGCCGAGCTCGAGAAGTGCGGCTGCGACGCCTCCAAGGCGATCCTCGCCGACAAGGCTTACCTCACCAAGAAGTCCTTCTGGATCTTCGGCGGCGACGGTTGGGCCTACGACATCGGCTTCGGTGGCCTGGACCACGTCCTGGCTTCCGGCCACAACGTCAACGTCTTCGTCTTCGACACCGAGGTCTACTCCAACACCGGCGGTCAGGCCTCCAAGGCCTCGAACCTGGGCCAGGTCGCTCAGTTCGCCGCTGCCGGTAAGGTGACCAAGAAGAAGTCCCTGGCCGAGATCGCTATGAGCTATGGCTACGTCTACGTGGCGCAGGTCGCCATGGGCGCCAACCCGGCTCAGACCCTCAAGGCCATCCATGAGGCCGAGGCCTACGACGGCCCGTCCCTCATCATCGGCTACAGCCCCTGCGAGATGCACTCCATCAAGAAGGGCGGCATGCAGAACTGCCAGGCCGAGATGAAGAAGGCTGTCGAGTGCGGTTACTGGAACCTCTTCCGCTTCAACCCCGAGGCTGCTGCCGGTAAGAAGTTCTCGCTCGATTCCAAGGAGCCCGCGGGCGGCTATCAGGAGTTCCTGATGAACGAGGCCCGTTACGCTTCGCTGACGCGTTCCTTCCCCGAGCGCGCCGAGGAGCTCTTCAAGGAGAACGAGCAGGCCGCTATGGACCGCTACGCTCACCTGCTGAAGCTCAAGACGGTGTACAACGAGGCCTAGGTCTCCCACCGCAGGATCTGAGGGCTGACCTTCGCGGACGCCCTCGGACATGAAAGAACCCCCGCTGCGCACTACGTGCGGCGGGGGTTCTTTCGTCCTGACGCTCCTATTTGGCAAGGTGTTTTTTAGAATCCATTTTGCGCTCGGC
>URLR01000032.1 GCA_900548815.1 uncultured Collinsella sp. | reverse complement strand
GTGTATAAGAGACAGCGCTTGGTATCACCGCCATGCAGAACCGTTTCTTGGCGCTGATCGGCGGCGAGGGCGGGGCTGCTGCTGCCTCCAGTGTGTTTGAGATACCTGCGATGGTTCGCGCAGCCGCCGGCGATGCTGACGCGCTTGGTGCCGTTGCGGCTGAGGTCTCCCGCGCGATTGATGCCGGCGAGTGGGTCGCCGCCGTGGTGGACGACGACAAGGAAGAGGGCGCGCTCTTTGGACTGACGCGCACGCTGTGGTTGGCGACGTCCAAAGGCCTGTTCGCGCTCGAGGAGGGCGACAACGGTGCGGCGGCTGAGGTTGAGGGCTTCAACTTCGTTCACGGCGTGATTGCCGGCGTGCTCGCGCGTCTATTTATGGAGGGTCGCGTGGCGAGCCCGGATATGAAGGCGCTGCTGCACGAGCTTTCGCCCATCGATTCTTCTGAGCCCGAGCTCATGGATCCGCTCGCTGCCGATTCCACGCGCATCTTCGACACCGTGGTTGCCGCCTACCTGCTGGATTCCGACCGCTCCGAGTTCGATGAGGCATATCTGGCCGATACCTATCTGCAGATGGCGCTGTCTGCGGCGCGCGGTGCAGAGGGCGCCGGCGAGGACGCTCCTGCGCCCGCCGCTCGCACGACGGCCTTGACGCTGGCGCTGGTCGCACCGCTGCGCGACCGCATGGCCCGCGAGAACGCCGCCAACGTGTTCGACGGCATCGAGATGCCGCTCGTGCCGGTGCTTGCCAAGATGGAGCGCGCGGGCATGCTCGTGGACCCCGACCGTCTGCATAGCCTGTCCGAGGGGCTTGCTACCCAGATTGCCGAGGTCGAGCGCAGCATCCGCGACCTGGCAGGCGACGAGACCTTTAATATTGGCAGTCCCATGCAGCTGTCGCATGTGCTCTTTGATGTGATGGGGCTTCCGACCAAGGGTCTCAAAAAGACCAAGCGCGGCTACTATTCGACCAACGCCAAGGTGCTGAGCGACCTTGCTCGCGACCACGAGATTGTTCGTTTGATCTTGGACTGGCGCGAGAAGTCCAAGATCAAGTCAACCTATCTGGACACGTTGGGCCCGCTGCGTCGAGGCGACGGCCGCGTGCATACCACGTACAACCAAACCATTACCGCAACAGGGCGTCTGTCCTCGAGCGACCCGAACCTGCAGAACATCCCGACGCGCTCGGAACTGGGCCGTACCGTCAAGACGGCGTTTTCGGCAGGCGAGGGCAGCGTCTTTTTGGCGGTGGACTACTCGCAGATCGAGCTGCGTCTGCTGGCGCATCTCTCGGGTGACGAGCACCTGGTGCGCGCCTTTAACGAGGGCGAGGACTTCCACGCCGAGACGGCCGCGCGCGTGTTTGGCGTCCCCGTGTCCGAGGTAACGCCCGACCTGCGCAGCCGCGCCAAGGCCGTGAACTTTGGCATCGTGTACGGTCAGCAGGCCTACGGTCTGTCGCAGTCGCTGCACATCTCGATGGCCGAGGCACGCGACATGATCGACCGCTACTACGAGGCCTACCCGGGCGTGCGCACGTTCCTCGACAATGTGGTGGCACGTGCCAAGCAGACGGGCTACGCCGAGACCATGTATGGCCGCCGTCGCCATATTCCCGAGCTCAAGGCCAAAAACCCACAACTCCGCGGCTTTGGTGAGCGCACGGCCATGAACCACCCCATGCAGGGCACCGCCGCCGACATCATCAAGATCGCGATGGTCCGTGTGAGCCGCCGTCTGGAAGAAGAGGGCTTTGCCGCCCACATGATCCTGCAGGTACACGACGAACTGGACTTTGAGTGCCCCATCGACGAAGTCGAGCGCCTGACCGCCATGGTCCAAGACGTCATGGAACACGTCGTAGACCTACGCGTACCCCTCATCGCCGAAGCCAGCACCGGCATAACCTGGGCCGACGCCAAGTAAAGACGCACCAACAACCCCAAAGTAACCAAAAGCAGAAGGGGGCTCCTTGCCAACAAGGAGCCCCCTTCATTCCAAAAAAAATCAGCCAAGTATCTAGACGCCAAGACGCCATCCAGACGGCAAGCAAGTCAACGTCGCCATGCCCGGGGCCGGCCGTTTGATTTTTGTAGATTCCGCACGAGCCGAAGAGCACTTAATGTGCTCTTCGAGCGAGCCCAGGACCTGACCGAGCAAAAATCAAACGGCCGGCCCCGGGCATGGCGACGAGATTGATTAACGAGCCGCCAAGATGGCGTCGATGAGCGTCAGTACGCCCCCGTCGTTGTTGCTCGGAATGCGCCACTTGGCGTGCGCGTTCATGTGCTCCTCGGCATTGTTCACGATAAAGCTGTGACCGACGCGCTCCAGCATGGGGATGTCGTTGTAGGTATCGCCCACGGCGGCAGCATCGGCAATATCGATGCCCAGGTGCTCGCACAGGTGAGCGACGCCGGCGCCCTTGTCGACGCCCAGGTTCATAAAGTCGATCCACTCGCGCCCGGCGTTGGTGACGTAGAGCTTGTCCGAGAACTCGGGGCTATAGGTCTCGCGGAAAGCGGGCTCGGCGTCGTAGCCGGGGAAGAAGACCGAAATCTTGTTGGACTCGAAATCAATGCCCTCAAAGCTGTCGACGTAGTTGATTGTGTTGTAGTAGACGCTGATCTCGTCGTGGTATTGATGGTCGCGGGCAAGCACGTAGAACTCGTCGAAGCAGCACAGGACGGGGACAGCGCGAGGATCCTCCGAGGCACGGCTCAAGACCTGCTGATACAGCTCCACGTCAATATTGCTCTTATAGATATAGTTACCGCGATAAATGACACAGGCGCCGTTATCGGGACAAAAAGCGAGGCGGTTCTTAATGCCCTCGAACATTTCCTCGAGCTTGGGGGCGGGACGTCCGCTGGCGGGGCAGAATACGATGCCGGCGTCGGCGAGCTTGTCCAGGCGCTCATCAAGACCCTGGGGCAGCACACGCTCGTCGGTCAGCAGCGTCTTGTCCATATCGACGGCGAGAATCTTAATGTTGCCGATGTTGGCGTCCGATTCGTAAGTTTGCATAAAAGCGAGCCTTTCGTTTCGAGATTGTTTCAGACGTTATAACCATCAACTCGTAGTCGAGCGTATTTTCGCAGGAACGGAGCGTATTTGCACCACGCTTCACAAAGTAATGAAAAAACTTTTCAGTAATTTGAATTTGTCGCTTGCGCAGCGTGCACTTTATCGTAATATAGCGAACATCGAAAACGGAGACGGCAAAAGAGCCGCTTACCGAGGAAAAGGTACCGTTTGCGATATTTGAATTGCGCCCGGCGATACGTGAAAGGAGAGGCAGATGCAGTTCGTAAAAATCATCACCACTGCAGACAATGCCATCCGACGCCAGCGCGCAATTTCCCGACGACGATAACAATCGTCTCTGTCCGCATGGGGCGCAATGCCTCAACAGAGTCATTTTGAGGTCGTTGGGTTTAAGCACGACATAGCCGCATGTTTCTAGGGCATGCCTGTGATGCATTCTGCTGAATAACCTGATATTGCACGGTTTTTGACCTCAAGGTGACTTGCAACTGACCGATGTTCTAACTAGCTACCAAGGGCGAAAGGAAACAGCCATGAGCAAGGAAAAAGTCGTTCTCGCATATTCCGGTGGTCTTGATACATCCGTATGTGTCAAGTGGCTCCAGGACGAGAAGAATCTCGATGTCGTTTGTGTCTGCGGCAACGTGGGCCAGGAAGAGACCGGACTGGATGCCAAGAAGCAGAAGGCGCTCGACCTGGGCGTTCTCGATTGCCAGGTGCTCGACCTGCGCGACGAGTTCTCCGATGAGTTCCTGACTAAAGCCATCGCGGCAAACTCCATGTACGAGAACAAGTACCCGCTGCTCTCCGCTCTGTCTCGCCCGCTGCTTGCCAAGAAGCTTGTTGAGGTCGCCCACGAGTTTGGCGCGACCTACGTCGCCCACGGCTGCACCGGCAAGGGCAACGACCAGGTCCGTTTTGAGGCCGCCGTCAAGGCCCTCGACCCCGAGCTCAAGGTTATCGCCCCGGTTCGCGAGTGGGACCTGAAGTGCCGTCCCGACGAGGTCGCCTATGCCCACGCCCACAACGTGCCGGTTCCCGAGGGTGCCAACGACAACCCCTACTCCATCGACGACAACCTGTGGGGTCGTGCCATTGAGTGCGGTCACCTGGAGGATCCCTGGAACGAGCCGCTCGACGACGCCTGGGTTATGACCAAGAACCCCGAGGACACGCCGGACACCCCGACCTACACCGAGATTGAGTTTGAGGCCGGCAAGCCCGTCGCCGTCGACGGCAAGAAGATGAAGCTCTCCGAGATCGTCATCGCCCTCAACAAGATTTCGGGCGACAACGGCTTTGGCCGTCTTGACCTGGTCGAGGATCGCCTGGTGGGCCTCAAGAGCCGCGAGTGCTATGAGGTTCCCGGAGCCCTGACGCTCATCACCGCCCACAAGGCGCTTGAGGACATCTGCGTCGAGGGCGATTTGCTCAAGACCAAGATTAAGCTCGAGCAGGATTGGGCCACCGCCGTTTACAACGGCCAGTGGTACAGCCCGCTCAAAAACGCGCTCGATGCCTTTATGGCCGATACCCAGAAGTTCGTGACCGGCACTGTCCGTCTGAAGTTCTTTAAGGGCAACTGCCATGTCGTCGGCCGCAAGAGCCCCTTCAGCCTCTACGACTACGGTCTGGCTACCTACGACCGCGACACCACGTTTGACGAGAAGGCCAGCGCCGGTTTTATCGAGATCGATACGCTGTCGCTCAAGACGTGGGCAAAGGTCCAGGGCCCCAGCTCTGCTGCCGCCCAGGCCTAGCGCCTCCTCCCCTTGGTATCCGCGCGGCCCATCCGCGTGATACATAACGGGCGCACGGGGTCCCTACCTTTCGTTATGCTTGCTGACACTTCTTAACATCGGTGGCCCCTACGTTCCGCCCGCATATATGATGCCGCGTCTGCGGCTGAGTCCGAGCCCCGCCGGGGTTGTCCGGCGGGGCTCCTTCTATCAATTTGGCGGCTCTGCGCCTATATATATGAGGAGTATCCATTATGTTCAATGCTATCGCGCATGCTTTACTTGCCCTCGCGCCCGAGTTCGATGCTGCAAGGGTCGAGGACGTCCCTATGAGCCTGAAGGCCTGGATCGATGGTTCGCAGGGCAACATCCGGAGGGAGACGTTGGGCGCCAAGTGCATGGCGCGTCACTTCTTTGCAAATTAGCTACATGGCTCCGCACACGGTGGGGAATGTGTAAAACTAGCGGTTGAAAAATCGCTTTAGCGATATGGCGCATTGCTTTGGGCGCTTGTTTTGGTATTTGGAGAAAGGGGACGGTTCCATGGCTCTTTGGGGCGGTCGTTTTGAGGCAGGCGTGGCCGAGGTCACGCAGGAGTTTGGCGCGTCGCTGCCGGTCGACAAACATCTCTATAAGCAGGATATCGCCGGCTCTAAGGCGCATGCCAAGATGCTGGCGGCCCAGGGCATCATCAGTGCCGAGGACGAGCAGGCGATTGCCAAGGGCCTGACCGGAATCGAACAGGATATCGATGCCGGCAACTTCACCTTCGACATCAACGACGAAGACATTCATATGTCCATCGAGAGCGAGCTGACGCGTCGCATCGGCGAGGCCGGTAAGCGCTTGCATACCGGACGTTCGCGCAACGACCAGGTGGCGACCGACACACGCCTGGGCGTCAAGGCGCTGGCCAAGGAGCTCATGGAGGCCAATCTTGAGCTGCGCCATGTGCTGGTGGATGCGGCCAGGAAGTACGACAAGGTAATTCTGCCGGGCTACACGCACATGCAGCACGCTCAGCCCGTGCTGCTGTCGCATCATCTGCTGGCGTATTCCTGGATGTTCGCGCGCGACTTTACGCGCCTGAAGGCAGCCTTTGATGCCGCCGACAACTGCCCGCTGGGTGCTGCCGCGCTTGCCGGTACGAGCTATCCGCTCGACCGTCAGATGACGGCTGCCGAACTTGGCTTTGCGGGTGTGATTCCCAACTCGCTCGATGCGGTTTCCGACCGCGATTTCCTGCTCGATCTGCATTACGCCGGCTCCGTCATGGCCATGCATCTGTCGCGTCTTTCCGAGGAGATCGTGCTGTGGTCGAGCTCCGAATTTGGCTTTATCACGCTTTCCGACTCGTACTCCACCGGCTCGTCCATCATGCCGCAGAAGAAGAATCCCGACTTTGCCGAGCTTATCCGCGGCAAGAGCGGCCGTGTGTATGGCAACCTGGTGCAGCTGCTCGTGACCATGAAGGGCCTGCCGCTTGCTTATAACAAGGACTTGCAGGAGGACAAGGAGGGCGCGCTCGATACCGCCCATACGCTCATGCAGTGCCTGTCGGTTATGGCCGGTATGATTTCGACTTGGACCGTCAACGAGGATGCCATGGCGCGCGAGTGCGGCGTGGGGCACCTTGCCGCCACCGATGTTGCCGATTACCTAGCTAAGCGTGGTCTGCCGTTCCGCGAGGCACATGCCGTGGTGGGCCATCTGGTCCTGATGTGTGAGAAGCGTAGCTGCAATCTTGAGGACCTGCCGTTTGAGGTGTTCCAGGAGGCAAGCCCGCTCTTTGAGCGCGACATTACCGAGGCGCTCGACATCCCCTCAATCGTTGCTGCGCGAACGACCGAGGGCGGTACCGCCCCTGCCGCCGTTGCCGTGCAGCTGCAGCGTGCCGAGGCACAACTCGTTGCCGACGAAGGCGTTTTTGGATCGTTGACCAAGGTCGTCGAGATGGGTCACGGGGCAAAGTAAAGGTTTGGCTGAAGCCGTTTTTGCCATTTATTGAGGAATCGTTTTTTGCTTTACGGGCGTCTGCTGATGTGGGCGTCCGTATTTTGTTGCTATGGGGGAGGGGCTTGTCGAGAAGTTCTGTAGGACCTTTGGGCAGGTTGTGAAGGGGGTACGTTCGCGGGCGGCAACCGACCGTCTGCTCTGCTCGATGCGGTTGATGGGCAGTCGGATGGTACTCTAATCGGGCTTCGAAACAGAAGTGACACATATGGAGCGCTTTAATAAATTGCAACGTTTCAATAAACAGCTTTTTGTTTAACTGCAGCTAAAACTCTGTTACGATGCAGTCCAGGCGGGTGCCGGAATGGGACTTGGGCACGCGCGAACCTACTTGAAAGGCTACCTTATGGCTATCGAGAAGACCTTCATCATGATTAAGCCCGACGCCGTGCGCGACCGCAAGATCGGCGAGATTGTTGCTCGCATCGAGCGCAGCGGCCTTGTCATCGAGCGCATGGAGATGACCACGCTCGAGCGCGCTACCGTCGAGGAGCACTACGCCCATCTGGCCGACAAGCCCTTCTTTGGCGGTCTCTGTGACTTTATGACGAGCGGTCCGGTCGTCAAGATGGTCGTTTCCGGTCTCTCCGCTGTTGCTAAGATGCGCACCCTCATGGGCGCTACTAATCCGCTTGACGCTGCTCCTGGTACCATCCGCGGCGACTTTGCCGTCGATGTCAACGCCAACGTGATCCACGGCTCCGACTGCCTGGAGAACGCCGAGATTGAGATCAAGCGCTTCTTTGGCTAAACCAGCTTTGACTCCTTAAAGCTGTTAGCGTGTGGCTTGGGCGCCGCGGAACTCCATCCGCGGCGCCCTTTTATTCCAAAATCTATGAAGGGGCCCGTTCGGTGATGAGTTCCGAGCGGGCCCCTGCTGTTAGCTTGTGGCACTGAGTTGTTTAGGCCTCGTCGACGACCTTGAGGCCGCGCGTGTGGTCGATCTCGTTGAGGAGGTTAACGCGACGCTCGTGACGACCGCCCTCAAACTCGGCGTCGAGCCACTCGTCGACAATCATCTTGGCGAGCTCGGAGCCCACGACGCGGGCGCCAAAGGCGAGCACGTTGGTATTGTTGTGCATGCGGGAGAGCTTGGCGCTGAAGGGCTCGGAGCACACGACGGCGCGTACGCCCTCGACCTTGTTGGCAGCCAGGCTAATCCCGACACCGGTGCCACAGATGAGGATGCCCAGGTCGACGTCACCGTTGGCAACGGCCTTACCCACCTTGTAGCCGGCGATGGGGTAGTCAAAGCTCTCGGAGGTGTCGGTGCCAAAGTTCACGACCTCGCAGCCGCGCTCCTTCAGGTGCTCGGAGATGATGTTCTTGAGCTCGACGGCGGCGTGGTCGTTACCGATACCGATCTTCATGGATGGTTCCTCTCTGGTCTGTGCGGCGCAAATGCTAAAGGTGTTTACCGCGTTCGACTGCATGATAGCGCGACTTTTGCGTAAACGCTCGGGCGTTTTTAGGTCAAACGCTTTAGCAGGCTACAAGACCGGCTTCTCATGAATGAATGCTGTCAGTTTGTGCTTGAATGCCGTCCGCCGGAACCATGGTTGCGGTTTTTGATGCATTGTTATCAAATAAATAGAGTTAACTATTATCGAGAGTCCAGTTCGATATATATACAGGAGATACCTATGCCTACTGATTCCATCCGTGATGCCGCTTTTTGCGACGTTTTGAACCGCGAGCTTGTCTGTGCACTCGGCTGCACCGAGCCCATTGCCGTTGCCTATGCAGCTGCGTTGGCGAGTCAGACGCTCGGTTGCGAACCCGATCATATGGATGTTGCCTGCTCGGGCAACATCATCAAGAACGTCAAGAGCGTGACCGTGCCCAACTCGGGTGGTATGCACGGTATTGAGGCCGCGGCCGTGCTGGGTGCCGTGGGCGGCGACGCCAAGAGCGCGCTCGAGGTGCTCGAGAGCGTTGACGATGAGGACCGTGCTCGCGTGGCCGAGCTCCTCGCCGACGCCGGCTACTGCGATGTGTCGCTTGTCGAGGGTGTGCCCAACCTCTACATCAAGGTGACTGCCACGGCCGGGGGCCATACCGCGGTCGTCGAGATTACCGATCACCACACCAATGTCACGTGCCATACCCTCGACGGTATTCCGGTATGCGGCAAGTCGGCGGGGGAGTGCGCCGCCTGCGCCGAGCGCGTCGTGGCCGAGCGGGCGGCAGATAACGCCGACACGCCCATGTCGATTGAGTCCATCATCGACTTTATCGAGGACGGCGACATTGAGGACGCCCGCGCAGCCGTTGAACGTCAGATTGAGCTGAATGGCGCGATCAGTGCCGAGGGCCTTGCACACGCTTGGGGCGCCGAGGTGGGTCGTACGCTGCTAGGTGCTCGTGCCGATGACGTCGCCTGCCGTGCCCGTGCCCGTGCGGCCGCCGGGTCCGACGCCCGCATGAACGGCTGCGCGCTGCCGGTCGCCATTGTGTGCGGCTCGGGCAATCAGGGCATTACTTGCGCATTGCCCGTCATGGAGTATGCCGAGTACCTGCGCTGCGACCACGAGCGCCTGGTGCGCGCCGTGATGCTGTCCGATCTTATCGCCGTGCATATCAAGAGCTATATTGGTGCGCTCTCAGCGTTTTGCGGTGCTATTTGCGCCGCGTGCGGCGCCGGCGCCGCGATTACCTGGCTGTGCGGTGGCACGCGCGAGCAGATTGGCGCGACGGTCTCGAATACGCTCGGTAACGTGGGCGGCATCGTGTGCGACGGCGCCAAGGCGAGCTGTGCCGCCAAGATCTCGGCTGCCGTCGATGCGGCGATTCTGGGCCATGATATGGCCATGCAGGGTCGCGGCTTCCGCGCCGGCGAGGGCCTGATCCAAGATACCGTTGAGCAGACGATCGCCAGCATGGGCTACGTAGGCCGCGTGGGCATGAAGGACACCGACATCGAGATCCTCAACATCATGATCGGCAAAACCCAGGTCTGTTAGGACAGTTCGTCGGCTATTTGGTGCTCGTAGAAGGCCTCGATTACGGCGTTAAAGTCGCGGGCGAAGTCTTCCATGGTTCCGCGCCAGGTGGCTCGGCTGGGCTTGGCTTGGCCCACAAAGGCGGTTTGGATGCCGCAATCGGGGGACGGGAAGTCGCGTTTGGGATCGTTGCCCACCATAAGGACCTCGTGTGGCTCGAGTCCCATCACCTGAAGCTGCTCTAGATAGTAGGTGGCATCGGGCTTGCAGCGGGTGGTGTTTCCCATGTGCGTGACGAGCTCAAAGGGGGCGTCGGCCAGGTCGCCCCAGCCCATGCGGCACTCGATGGCCCCTTGGGGAAAGCTGGGGTTGGTAAAGAGCGCGCAACGCAGCCCTGCGTCCTGTACGGCCTGGAGCGCGGCGTGTGCGTTAATGACATCGTCGTTCTTGTACGGAAGAACTTCGCGGTCATAGTAGGTAAACGCCTCGTAGATGAGGGGATCGGAGAGGCGGATCCCGCATCGGCGCTCGACCTCGGTGCGGTAAAACTCAAGATTGGTGCGGTTATCCGTGCCGCTGCGGCGATTGGCGTTGAGGTCGACCAGGATGGTGCCGAGGCGTGCCATCGTGCCACCGCGGCTGCGGCGCCCGATATCCGCGAGCATCGAAGAGACATCCTTAAAATAGCGAAGGATGAACGCGTTGAGGTTGATGTTAAGAAGCGTCTCGTCCATATCGAAAACGACTGTTTTGAGCACGCGGGCACCTTTCTCGAAAAATCGATCTAGAATCGTTGGCTTCAGATACTTTACCCCAAAGCCGAATGCCTAGCTGGTTATCGTCAAGTTGTGGAGACAGCTGTCCATAAGATTACGAAAAAGTCTCCACACGAGTAAAAAAACGCAGTTCACGCTTGAAATCGAACCCATTTCCCCGTAACCTATACGAACGTGATTGCATAAGCGTCACATTAGTATCTGTCGGCTCCCGAGTGTTCCTAAACGTTGTGTGCTTGTCGCACCCTTCTGTAGGTCCTAGCAATCGGGGCCCCGTAGTTCGAAAGGGGTCCACCTTTGAGTGAGATTCAGAACTCGTCCATTTTCTCTCTTGACGATGTCAACGAGGAGGAGATGAACAACCTCATCGACGGTACGATTACCGACTTTGATGAGGGCGATCTCGTTAACGGCACTGTCGTTAAGATCGAGCATGACGAGGTGCTCGTTGACATCGGATTCAAGTCCGAGGGCGTTATCCCGGTCCGCGAGCTGTCCATCCGCAAGGACGCTAACCCTGCAGACATCGTTGCACTCGGTGATCCCATCGAGGCTCTGGTTCTCCAGAAGGAGGACAAGGACGGTCGTCTGGTCCTGTCCAAGAAGCGCGCCGAGTACGAGCGTGCTTGGAACCGCATCGAGGAGAAGTTCAACTCCGGCGAGAACGTCGAGGGCGAGGTTATCGAGGTTGTCAAGGGCGGCCTGATCCTCGACATCGGCCTGCGTGGCTTCCTGCCCGCTTCCCTCGTCGACCTCCGTCGCGTCAAGGACCTCACCTCTTACATGGGCACCCGCATCGAGGCCCGCGTCATCGAGATGGACCGTAACCGCAACAACGTCGTCCTCTCCCGTCGCGTCGTGCTCGAGGAGTCCCGTAAGGCCGAGCGCTCCGAGATTCTGTCCAAGCTCAAGTCTGGCATGCGTCTCCAGGGCACCGTTTCCTCCATCGTCGACTTCGGCGCCTTCGTCGACCTCGGCGGTATCGACGGCCTCATCCACATCTCCGAGCTCTCCTGGAACCACGTCAACCATCCTTCCGAGGTTGTCAAGGTTGGCCAGGAGGTCGAGGTCGAGGTTCTCGACGTCGACCTCAACCGCGAGCGCATCTCCCTGGGTCTCAAGCAGACCACCGAGGATCCGTGGCGCGCACTGGTCAAGAAGTACCCCGTCGGCGCTATCGTCGAGGGCACTGTGACCAAGCTTGTCCCGTTCGGCGCTTTCGTCGATCTGGGCGAGGGCATCGAGGGCCTGGTGCACATCTCCGAGATGGCCAACAAGCACGTCGATCAGCCTTCTCAGGTCACCCACGTGGGCGACAAGGTTCAGGTCAAGGTCATGGAGATCGACCTCGACCGTCGTCGTATCTCCCTGTCCATGAAGTCCGCCGCTGAGACTCTGGGCGTCGAGATCGAGGTTACCCCGCTGCCTTCCGAGAAGAAGGACGAGGAGACCGACGCCGAGTAAATCGGTTTGACGATCACTTCTTTTAAGGGATCCGTCCGCAATGGACGGGTCCCTTTTTGCATTTGGTGCTGAAATGCGTAATGCTGCCCGTACTGTCCACAGGCTATTGGGTTGTCGGTGCATGAAAAGTGCCGACAACCCGCCTCGGGGAGGAGGCGGGAACACACCGAGTAGACGGAGGGGTGCGGAGCGCGGTCGCGTCTCGACTGACGACGTTGCCCATCGACAACCCTATTGTACTGCATGGCGTGGTTCTTGGTTTATCGTGTCGAACGCTTGTGTTGTGCCATTGCCTGCGGCAACGGTGTGCTACACTCTTGCACTGCTGAGTGGGCCAGACGGTCGCGCGATGTGCTGCTTGCAGCACGCGTGAGGAAAGTCCGGGCTCCAGAGGGCGGGATGCCGGCTAACGGCCGGGCGGAGTGATCCGACGGAAAGCGCCGCAGAAAAGAAGACTCCCACCTGCGCCGCAAGGCGTAAAGGGAAAAGCTGAAACGGTGGTGTAAGAGACCACCAGCGTCGTGGCAACACGGCGGCTTGGCAAGCCCCATCCGGAGCAAGCGCGAATAGGAACGCTATGGGCCGGCCCGGTCCGCGTTCGGGTAGCGTGCGTGGAGCTGCACGGTAACGTGCAGACAAGATAAATGACCGTTCACGACAGAACCCGGCTTATAGGCCCACTCAGCACTTTGTTGACGCTGCGAACCCGTCAGCGCGGCAATCTGCCTTTCAAGCCTTCGGGCATGACCATAAGGTCAATGCCCTCGTCTTTCAAGGCACCTTGCTCGCGCTGACGGGTTCTCGCTTTCGTTTACGGAATCATCGGTGTTGCCGTTCTATTTACCGGGATTAACGGTACGGTCTTTGCCGTATTATTGAGGCTGTTTGTTGCTTTGCTTGTTGTTGAGGGGCTTTGTTGGACAGCTATTTTACTTTGCAATCGAATATTGAGGCTTCGGGCGAGTTTGTGGACCGCAAGAGCCGGTTTATTGCGCAGCTGGTCCATATTGAGTCCGAGGATGAGGCGAATGCCTTTATCGAGATAGTTCGCAAGCGTCATTACGACGCTCGACACAATGTTCCCGCGTGGATTTTAGTCGATGGACGCGAGCGCCAGAGCGATGATGGTGAGCCGAGCCGCACGAGCGGTATGCCGACGCTCGAGGTGTTGCGCGGCGCGGAGCTCAAAAATGTTTGCTGCGTAGTGACGCGCTATTTTGGTGGCACGCTGTTGGGACCTGGTGGCTTGGTGCGCGCCTATACTGCGGCGACGCAGGCGGCGGTGGCAGCTGCTCGGGAGGCCGGGCAGATTGTCGAGATGACAAGTGTTGTGCCTGTTGACGTGCATGTGGCCTATCCGCAGTATGAGCAGGTGCTTCGTTTGGCGCAGGATTCGGGTGCCAAGGTTTCGGATACCGATTACGCTGATGCCGTGGCACTTCATTTGGTGTTTAAGGCGGGGGAGCAGGAGCCATTTTGCGCTAAGATGCGCGAGCTTATGGCGGGGCGCGAGGAGATCGAGGTCGGCGCTCCGGAATTTGCCGAGTTCTAACGGCGACGGCCGGCGTGCTTTTGGATGGATTCCAAGCGCGCCGGCCGTCGTTTTGCTGTTGCTGCCGTTTACTCGGCGAGCTGCTTTAGCATATCGCAGGCGATCTCGATGGCATCGTCGATGCAGCCGGGGCAGCTGCGGAGCGGACCCTTGTCCGATCCGATGCCCTTGAGCGTGCCACAGACGGTTGTCGTGTTCTTCTCGCCAAAACGTTTGGCGATTTCGCGCGACAGCTTGTAGGTCTGGCCCTTGGTCTTGGGGTTTTCCATGCCGTCGCTCATTACAAAGCCCATGATGGCCACGGCGCCCGAGATGGCGCCGCAGGTCTCGGTCATGCCGCCCATGCCGGCGCCAAAGCCCTCGGTGAGGGTAAAGGCGACCTGGGGGTCGAGCCCGACGGCGGGCGCGAGCGTGCAGGCGACGGCCTGGGCGCAGTTAAAGCCGCGGGCGTGGTATTCGGCAGCCTGAGCCTGACAGGCGTTGATGTCGAGCTGGGCGGTATCGATTTGCTTCATCGTTGTCTCCTTGGTCACGGTGTACCCGCCTATGGTACCCGTGACGGTGCATGTAATCATCGAGAGCTTCATGGATGCCTCATTTTTATCTATCGAGCAAATGTCCAAGGCTTGAGATAAATGCCCCGGATCAATTTGTCCCATAACCTACCTTGGGGATGGGTTGAGAGGGGTGCAGGGTAGCGGTATCGTGAACCGAATAAAACTAAAACCCAGGCAAGGGAGCAAGATATGAGCGAGCAGACCATCGGTACTACATGTGTTCAGGGCGGCTATCACCCGGGAGATGCCGAGCCGCGCCAGGTGCCCATCTATCAGTCCACCACGTGGAAGTACGACACGTCGGAGCACATGGGCAAGCTGTTTGACCTAGAGGAGTCGGGCTACTTCTACAGCCGTCTGCAGAATCCCACGTGCGATCTGGTTGCTGCCAAGATCTGTGAGATGGAGGGCGGTACCGCTGCGATGCTCACGAGCTCGGGCATGGCTGCGAACTTCCTTGCGATCTTTAACGTTGCCGGTGCTGGCGATCACGTGGTCGCGAGCTCTGCCATCTACGGCGGTACCTACAACCTGCTCGCCCATACTATGGAGCGCATGGGTCTTACCTGCACGTTCGTTGCTCCCGACTGCTCCGACGAGGAGCTCGAGGCAGCCTTCCAGCCCAACACTAAGCTCGTCTTTGGCGAGACGATCGCCAACCCCGCCCTTGCCGTGCTCGATATTGAGCGCTTTGCCAAGGCCGCGCACGACCACGGCGTACCGCTGATGGTCGACAACACCTTCCCGACGCCCGTGATGTGCCGTCCCTTTGAGTGGGGCGCCGACATCGTCACGCACTCCACCACTAAGTACATGGATGGCCATGCGGCCTACCTGGGTGGCGTGATCGTCGATCACGGCCAGTTTGACTGGATGGCCCATGCGGACAAGTTCCCGGGTCTCACCACGCCCGACGAGAGCTATCACGGCGTGACCTATGCCGAGAAGTTCGGTCGCGAGGGTGCCTTCATTACCAAGGCAACCGCGCAGCTCATGCGTGACCTCGGCCCCATGCAGAACCCTCAGGCGGCCTTCTTCCTGAACAGCTCGCTCGAGAGCCTTCATGTGCGCATGCCGCGTCATTGCGAGAACGGCCTGGCCGTTGCCAAGTTCCTGCAGAGCCATCCCAAGGTGCGCTTCGTGAGCTATCCGGGTCTGGAGGGCGACAAGTACTATGACATCGCTCAGAAGTACATGCCCAACGGTACCTGCGGCGTGGTGAGCTTTGGCTTTAACGGTGGTCGCGCGGCGGCCGAGACCTTTATGAAGAGCCTCAAGCTCGCCCAGATCGCCACGCATGTGGCCGACGCCCGCACCTGCTGCTTGCATCCGGCAAACGCCACACACCGTCAGATGAACGATGAGGAGCTCATCGCCTGTGGCATTTCTGCCGACATGGTGCGCCTGTCGTGCGGCCTCGAGGATACGGCCGATCTGATTGCCGACCTTGAGCAGGCACTTGAGCAGTGCTAGGCTAGCGTTCGCATGAGGCGCCGATGCTGGCAGAAAGCTTCGGCGACCTTTCGTTCCGATTCCGTAGGCGGGACCCCAATCGCGGCTGTTTGCAGGCGATTGGGGCCCCGTTTTTTGCGTTGGGCCACTCGAAAGGATGGATATGGAGAAAACTGCAGAGCAGCTGCGCCGCGAGCACCTTGCCCTAGAGGGCGACACCCATGGCAAGAACAAGTGGGCGATTCTGTTTACCGTGCTCATCATGACGTTTATGGTGTGTCTGGATTCGACCGTCGTGACCGTGGCGCTGCCCGTGATGCAAAAGGAGCTGGGCGTGGGCCTCGATCGCATTCAGCTGGTAAGCTCGGTGTATCTGCTTGCGACTTGCGTGGCTATGTTGCCGTTTGGCCGTCTGGGCGACGTGCGCGGCAAGGTGAATGTGTTCCAGCTGGGCGTCATCGTCTTTACGGTTGGCTCGCTGCTTTGTGGCCTTTCGGCCTCGCTCGAGGTTCTTATTCTGGCACGTATTGTTCAGGGCGTCGGTTGCGCGGCGGCCATGGCCAACAACATGGGTATCATCACCGAGTCGTTTCCGGCGCGCGAACGCGGTCGTGCTATGGGTATTCTCGCGACCTTCGTGGCCCTCGGCATGATGTGTGGCCCCGTGCTCGGTGGCATGCTGGTGGCAAGCTTTCCCTGGGAGAGCATCTTTCTCATTAACCTGCCCATTGGCGTCATCTCGTTTATCGTGGGGCTCTATACGCTGCCGCATGTTAAGCCGGAGGCCGGCGAGCGTCCCATGTCCATGATCGAGGCCGCTCGTCGCTGCTTTGCAAATGCGGCCTTCACTATCAACCTGGCCTGCATGCTCATCGTGTTCGTTGGCATTGGCGCATCCGAGTTTATTCTGCCGTTCTATTTTCAGGACGCCCATGGCTTTAGCTCCGATATTTCCGGACTGCTCTTTTTGGCACTGCCGATGGTGAATGCCTTTATCGGCCCGCTTTCGGGAACGGTTTCGGACCGTGTTGGCTGCGAGGGCCCCACGGCGGTCGGCCTGGGCGTGTACGTGTGCGGTCTCTTTGCGGTAAGCACGCTCGACGAGCACTCTTCTATCCCTGTGATCGTGTGCTGTGCCGCGTTTATGTCGTGCGGCACGTCGATTTTCCAGAGCCCCAACAACTCGCTGTATATGGGTTCGGCCCCGCGCGAGGCACTTGGTTTTGCAGGCAGCTTGGGCAGTTTGGCGCGCTACGCCGGCATGGCACTCGGCATTACGGTGGCGTCGAATATCCTGTATGGGCAGATGAGTGTGGCGATGGGCGAGGCCGTGACCAGTTTTGTTGCAGGCCGTCCGGATGTGTTCCTGTTTGGCTTTCGCTCGGTGTTCTACGTGCTCATGGCTGTGGCCGCTGTGGGCTTTGCGCTCGCCATGGTGCGTTTGGTGAGGATGCGCGCCCGCCATTAGCTTGTGGTGGCAGGCTTGCCAAGAATCGGGCTTATCTACTGGTCTTGCAGCTTTATGGTGCGATGCGGCTTGTGGGGCGGGCGGGGGTCGGTCCGTGGTAGACTATCGAACAACGTTTATTAATCGCGCGGTATCGTTGCCGCGAGAAGGGGTTGCGCCATGCAGGAGCTTGAGGATCGTATTCGCCATGACGGCATCGTAAAGGCCGGTAACGTCCTTAAGGTTGATGCCTTCCTCAACCACCAGTGCGACGTTGAGCTGTTCGACCACATGGGTGCCGAGTGGGCCCGTCTGTTCGAGGGTGTCGAGATCAACAAGATCCTGACGATCGAGGCTTCGGGCATTGGTATGGCCTGCATCGCAGCTCAGCATTTTGGCGGCGTGCCGGTGGTCTTTGCCAAGAAGGCCCAGTCCATCAACCTTGACGGCGAGCAGTATGCCACGACCATCTACTCCTTTACCAAGCAGAAGGAGTACCCGGTCATCGTTGGCAAGCGCTTCCTGTCCGAGGGCGATAAGGTCCTGATTATCGACGACTTTTTGGCCAACGGCTGCGCGCTCGAGGGCCTTATTAAGATCTGCGAGGCCGCGGGTGCCGAGGTTGCCGGCATCGGCATCGCCGTTGAGAAGGGCTTCCAGGGCGGTGGCGATAAGCTCCGCGAGCGCGGCTTCCGCGTTGAGAGCCTGGCCCGTATCGCCGAAATGGACTGCGAGAACGGCGAGATCACCTTCGCCTAAGCGCGCAACACAAGCGATTGGTATGCGATGTGACAAAGGGACTGTCCCTTTGTCACATTTTTTGTATGAGGGGAGGTGTTGATATGGATGAGAACAAGATGGGATGGCGTGAGTATGCGCGCTATGCCGAGATGTCGGTCGAGGAGTTGGCTCGCGATTGCGAGGTGCAGGTGTTTCGCGCGACGGGTCCGGGCGGACAGGGCGTGAACACGACGGACTCGGCGGTGCGCATGAAGCATGGGCCCACGGGGATTGTCGTGACGGCGCGCGAGAGCCGTAGCCAGTTTCAGAATCGTAGCTGCTGTCTGCGTAAGCTGAGGGCAGAGCTTGAGCGTCGCGGGCGTCCACCACGCCGACGCGTAAAGACCAAGGTGCCACAGCGCTCGCGCCAGCGCAGGCTCAACGACAAGCGCTTCAACGCCATTAAAAAGGCCAACCGTCGCAAGCCGGGCGGGGAGGAATGATCTCCTCAATAAGTTGCGGTGAAATAGGGACTGTTTTGCGGCTTTAGATGCATAAACAGTCCCTATTTCACCGCAACTTAGGTGGGGTTAGCGGGTGGGATGCCAGACGTGGAGGACGCCGGCAAGGATGTCGACCTCGATGCGCGAGGCGACAACGGGCTCGCCGTCGGCCTGGATGGGGTAGTCGGGCTCCTCAAAGGTGAGCTCGACATGGCGGCAGCGGCGCATGCGAACCGGCGGCAACTTGGTATGGTGGCCGTCCTTGGCTGAAAGAAACATAGGCAGGGCAACCGCACGCGGAACGGGGCCGCAGGCGTAGCAGACGTCGAGTACGCCGTCGCAGGGGTCGGCATCGGGGCAGATGCGATAGCCCGAGCCATAGGTAGGACCCAGCTGAATTGCCATGATGATCGCCCGCGCGCGCTCGGCGGGCGCGCCATCAAAGCTGATGGTCATGGGGTAGTTGCGATAGCGCAGGCCAAACTGCTCAAGTCCCGATAGGGTGTAGAGCGGAGCGCCGGCGAGGCCCGTCTTTTTGCGCAGCTCGGTGGTGCCCAGGCCGATGGCGGCATCGATGCCGACCGAGAGCGTCTGGTCGTAGTACTCAACGGTAGCCTCGCCGCTGCCGCTCGCAGGGCTCCACGAGCGAATGCGCCCGATGTCCTGACGCTGCAGCTCGCAGGTGAGCAGCGCGCCAAAATCCTTACCGGAGAAATCGTCGATGCCGAGCGTTTGGGCAAAATCGTTGCCAGAGCCCACGGGTAGGATGGCAAGAGCGGGGCGGGTGTCCTCCTCTTGCGTCATAAGCCCGTTGACGACCTCGTGAATCACGCCGTCGCCGCCAAGGGCGATAACGGTGCGATAGCCCTGGGCCTGTGCGGCCAGCTCCTTGGCGTGTCCCATGCGCTCGGTTAGCACCAAGTCAAACTGGGATGCGCGTGCAGTCATGTCCAAAAAGCGTTGCAGGCGCTCGGCAACTTCGTGCGCCGCACCCGACTGGGCGGCTGGGTTGGCGATGATGAGCGTGCGGCCAAAATCAGTTGCGTGCATGGGGCGACTCCCGGCGTATGACGTGACGGTGCGGTCGCGCTCAGGTCGAATTGCCCCCGATTGTGGCTGCACGTCGAATACTTACGTCTACTCTATCAGGTCGTTGTGGCGCTCGATAGCATCCGCTACCGTACCGCCCTCATCCACAATAAGCGAACGGCGCTTGGGCGAGATGATGCGCTGGGCGGGGTACACGCCGCGGTGTCCGGCAGTTAGGTAGCTGATAAAGGCCACGATGACAAAGAACCCGGCTGCCGTGCCGTGGAACAGGTCGATGGCCATCATGCAGGTGGTGATGGGCACGTTGAGGCCGGCACAGAACACGCCAAGCATGCCGAGAGCCGCCAGAAAACTGGGGTCGATTCCGACGAGGCAACCGATCCAGCCGCCGAGCGCCGCACCGATGCCAAACAGGGGCGTGACCTCGCCGCCTTGGAAGCCCGCACCCAGGGTAAGCGCTGTGACGACCAACTTGATGGCTGCGTCTGCCAGGGTGGTGTTGCCGGCAAATCCGGCGCCGGAAAGCCACGTGGAAAGGCCGGCGTAGTCCCAGGCGTCGAGAAGGGCATAGGCGGCCAAAACCACGAGTGCGCCCATGAGTGCGCGAACGAGGTAATTGGTGATAAAGCGACCGTACAGGCTCTTGACGGTTCGAACCGACCAGGCAAAGAGGCGTGCCGTCAGACCGAAGATAATGGCGCTGATAACAACGATGACAACCGTCCGTGGTGTCATGTTGGGAACGCTGGCGATGACATTCGCTTCGTACTCGGTACCCAGGGCGAGTGATGTAAAGTAGCCGGTAAACGAGGCGACCAGGCAGTAGATGCCCGCGGTGTAGTCGATCTTGCCGATAAAGCACATCTCCATGCCAAAGAAAGCCCCGGCAAGGGGCGAGCCGAATACGGCGCCAAAGGCCGACGAGATGCCGGCGAGCATGAGGTCGTGGTGGTCATGCTTTTCGAGGTGGGCGAGGCTCGAGATGTTGCTGGCGATGGTGCCGCCGATCTGCACCGCGGCTCCCTCGCGACCGGCCGATCCGCCCGTTAGGTGCGTGAGCGTGGAGCACACAAACGTGAGGACGGCCATGCGCATATGGATGAGGCGTGTGCCCAGAGCGGAGTCGATGACCAGGTTGTTGCCGCGTTTGGCGGCAAGACCGTGGTTTTTGTACACCCATGCGGTGGCAACGCCTACAACGGGAAGCAGCGCGTAAATCCACGCATGGTGCTCACGATAATCGGTCGCGATATTCAGCGAGGCCAAAAACGCCCAAGCGGCAACGCCCATGGCGAGCGAGACGATGACGACGAGTATGAGCAACTTGGCGCTCGCGAATAGGTTGCGGACGTTGCGGCGCGTGTCGACAGCCAAGAGATGCTCGGAGCGGGTGAGCTGATGCCTGCCTGCCACGATGACGTCGTTAAGGGAGAAAAAGCCGCCGTCGTCGACCGGTTGGGAATGATCCTGCGCCTCGTTTGCGCTTTCGGGTTTGTCGGTAAAAGCCATACGTTCCTCTTTTAGGTTGCAACACGAGCATTATAGAACGTGCCAAACGTGACAAACCGGCAGGTTGGTTTCGGTTCTGTTTCGCCGTCCGTTACCGACAGGTGTATTCGTGGGCATGGGCCGTGCCGCCGTCGTGCGGCGGGGGATTATACTGAGATAAACATAAAGAATCGGCGCCCGTGATGTGCGCCGTGGCATTAAGAGGTGCATATGGCAGAGAAACTCATTCCGCTGGAGGATGCGCAGTCGATTGTTTTGTCGCACGTTGCTCCGACGGATCTTATCGAGATTCCCGTGTGGCAGGCCGCCGGTCTTCCCTTGGCAGAGGACGCGGTGGCCGATATCGACATCTCGCCGTTTGCCAACAGCGCCATGGACGGGTATGCCGTGCGCTCGGCGGACTTGGCGCAGACGTCTGGCGAGGCGCCGGTGACGCTCGACGTTATCGGACACGAGGCAGCGGGTCATGTCTTTGAGGGCGCGGTCGGCGTGGGCGAGACGGTCCGCATCATGACGGGCGCGCCGGTACCCGAAGGTGCCGATGCCGTGGTGAAATACGAGATCGTCGACGTGCTCGATGGCGACGGCAACGAGGGCTCGCATGTGAGGTTCTCGGCGCCTGCCAAGGTAGGGGAGAACGTTCGCTCTGCCGCCGAGGAGGCCCATGCCGGTGATGTCGTGATGCACGCCGGCGAGGTCGTGGCTCCGGCGGGCGCGGGTCTGCTGGCAAGCGCCGGATACGCGAGCGTGAAGGTGCACGCTGCCCCGCGTGTGGGCATTATCTCGCTGGGCACGGAACTGGTCGCACCGAGTAAGGTACCGGCGCGCGGTCAGATTCGCGATTCCAACTCATCGGCGCTGATGGCCGAGGCGCTCGATGCCGGGGCAGATCCGGTGTTCTACGGTATTGCGCCCGACGATGAGCAGGCGATCGCCGAGCTGGTGCATCGTGCCGTGCAGGAGTGCGATTTTGTCATTACGAGCGGTGGCGCCTCGGCGGGCGATTACGATTTCGTGACGGCGCTCGTCCGGTGCGAGGGCGAGGTGTTGTTTGATCGGATCTCGATGCGTCCCGGCAAGGCCATTACGTTTGGCTTGCTCGGGGGTAAGCCTTACCTGGGGCTTTCAGGCAATCCGGCCGCGGCGTATGTGGGCTTCGAGATGCTCGCCCGTCCGGCGATCCGTAAGATGCGCGGCTTTGCCGAGGGTGCGCGCCCCGTGCAGCGGGCGACGCTCACACACAGCGTGAAAAAGCGACAGCATCGCCGCTGTCTCTTATACACATCTCCGAGCCCACGAGACGGACTCCTATCTCGT
>URLR01000031.1 GCA_900548815.1 uncultured Collinsella sp. | reverse complement strand
CCCGCGACCCCAACCTTGGCAAGGTTGTGCTCTACCAACTGAGCCATGTCCGCTTGCGGGTTATTAATTTACGCGAGTTGTCCAAAAGACGCAAGTACTTTTTTCAAAAAACTTGTCTGCCGCATGTTCTTAGTAGCTAAACGCGCTAAAGCGATTGGCTAGGCACACGATTCCAGCGCTCCGCTAAACAGCTTCACCATCTGTACGCGCGTGCCGGCACCGTCCGTACGACGAGCAACCTCCACGTTATCGACGAGCATACGCATAAGCTTGATGCCACGGCCGCGCTCCTCGGATGCGACCGGCTCGCTCGTTTCATCGATAGAATAGCCGGCACCTCGATCAAGCACCTCAACCACAACGCGATCGCCATAGGCCTGAACCGTCAGGACGCACCCGATACCGCCCGCATGGTCATAGGCATTACCCAGCGCCTCCCCCGACGCCAATGCGACATCGTAGCGCTCGTCACGGCGCAACGGAAGCGATTCAAGGAGTTCGGCGATGCGATGTCGGTAGTATGGAAGATTCTCGATACCCTGACGGACCTCGACGCTCTTACTCCAGCGAGGCAGCTCCCCCACCGGAATAGCGGGAATAGACTCCCGTGCCGGCCCCGCGACATGAAGGATATCGACAAGACGAGCAATCTCCAAAAAGCGAACAACTTCACCTGATGCATTGACGAGCGAAAGCAAGCCTTCTCGCCTCATGAGCTCACGAGCGCGCGTAAGCAGGAATGCCAAGCCCGTCGAATCGATAAAGCTGACAGCCTGACAGTTGATGACGACACGACGCACGCCGCGGCCAATCAAAGCATCCAACCGCCGACGCAGCGCAGGCACCGTGGCGATGTCGATATCGCCTGGTGGCGTCAAAACCGCTATGTCATTCCACTCATTCATACGACCATGGTTCCCCAAAAAAGCCCACTCGATGCATTCGTTTCCCCAACCGTACGGATTCAGCCCGCCCAGCGTCGTCTATGAACGACCCCGTAAAAACTCAAGGGACACCAATGCAATGTCATCGTCCAGCGCCGATTCGGTAAATCGGTCAAGCTCGCCCAAGACCTTGCCGCAAATGCCCGACACGCCCTCCCCCGAAACAGAAAGCAGAAGGTCGCGCAAGCGCTGCTCGCCAAAGAACGCTCCGGTACGGTCGCGGGCCTCAATCGTTCCATCCGTATACATGAAGAGCATGTCGCCAGGAGCGAACGTAAACACGCCTGTCTCGTACACCATGCTCTCAAAGGCACCGATTACGCCCGATTGGCATCCAAGCAGCTCGACCTCTCCCCCACGAGTCTCGCCGCCACCCAGCGGCATCGACTCTGGCCTGATGACCATGGTCGGAGGATGGCCCGCCGAACAATACGTTGCGCGTCCGGCTTTAAGGTCAATCTTGGCGATAAAGGCTGTCACGAACGTCTCGACCCTCGAAAAGCCCATGAGCATGCTATTGAGCGAGCGTGCCATGCGGGCCGGTCCAGCGCCCTCCCAGGCATATGCCGTCAGGGCCGTCTTGACGAGCGCGGACATCGATGCGGCCTCAATGCCTTTGCCAGACACATCACCCAGAATCATGACGGCGCAATCGTCGGGAAGACGGATGAGCGTATAGAAATCGCCGCCGACCAACGCCGAGTTCGTGGCCGACAGGTACACCGAATCGGTTGCGATACCCGGAACATCCCCCAGGGAATTTCTCATGCCGATCTGGAGCGTCTGAGCGATATGGCGCTCCTCGCGCTTTTGAGATTCGCCTTCGTAGATCAGTTCAAAGTCATGCGCCAAGTGCACCAAGTAGTCATATTCAAGGTCATCAATCGGCTCTTGGCTACCATCACGAAGCAGCAGCGCGCGCGTTGTCGGTCTCTTCGCAACAGAAGCAGGGACAATCGCGTCGTTACTGTGCTTGCCATCACCCTCAGAGCGCGGGCGCCCCGCCTCGATGCCGGAGTCGACATAGAGACCTTGACAAGGCAGACCGTGTGCCCTAAGCCAGCCTCCCATAGGCATCGATTCGTCAACGCGAGTTATACGGACGTGTTTAAGGTCCTCGGCACTCGTGCCGCCCAAAACAGACGCCTCAAAGCCATCAGGGCCAGCCCCCAGACGTGCCGCTGGCGTTGTCGTGGAAAAGAAAAACTTCTCGGGATCGTCCGGCAAAGCAACGCGACTGCCGCCTTCAAAATCTATGACGTAGGAGTCCAGACTGGCGTCATACTCAACAGGGCAAAAATGGCAGTTGAGCATATTGCAGATCTCGGACGATACCGCCTGAGTAGCCGCGGCGGAATCGTCTAGAAAGGTAAATAACTCATCACGTAAGACATTGAGCGAGCGGCCAAGCTCGGCCGTACGACGAGAGCGAAGGCTCGATGCCATGCCGACCAGCTGGATAGACAGGTAATCGCAAATGACCTCGAGTACATTAACGTCATAGGCGAGCGGTGCCTGGGGGCGTTTCCAACCAACTTCAAGCACGCCAAGGATCTGCGTACCGTAAAAAACGGGAAGACAAATCTCGCTGCGGTACGGAGGCATATCCTGCACGCGCAACAGGTGCTTAGAACGATTGTCCAAGTCCATGAACATACCGGAGGCGGCCCTATCGCCCTCAAGGTCCTGTTGAATCGACAAGCGACAGGCACGCGACTCGCGAAGAACATACGTCGGAATGCCAGCGCCATACGGCAAAAACTCAGGCAGGTAGCTGTCATACAGCTCCTTGGAAACACCGCGTAGCTTAAAACCGCCGCTCTCAGAAAAATAGATAGCGGCACCCGAAGCATCGAGCGTTCCTACAAGCTGGTTCAAAACAGTATCAAGCAGGCTGGGTAACTCATCGGAGCCCACAGTGCTCATAATGACCGAGAGCGTGCCAGAGAGACGCTTGTTCGCCACTCTAAGCTCCGATAACGCACGCTTAAGTTGACGGTCGTGAGAATACTGTTCCTCGATACTGTGAAGCGCCACTAGGACACGTGGTGCGCGGCGCCCAAAGATGCGTGGAGGCGTTACGGAGCCCGCACGAACCAAGACGGGGATAAAAGAGCCGTCACTCAGCTTGAGCATCAGTTCGTTCTCGAAGCCATCAGTTTCAAATGGCAGACGATGTTCCGTCGCACGTTCAAAAGCGGACGAGTACAGGACGTCTTTAACATCTCCACCGATGACGTCGGCACGTTCCTCGCACATCAAGCCAAGTAAGCGATTATTCACATGCAGAATGGTTCCGTCGAGCTCGCAAATGATGACAGCATCGCTCGTGATCTCGACCAGTTGGGCAACATCTGCCCACTCGTTGCGTTCAAGCGTTTCCATCGTGGACCTCACCGTCTATCGGTAACAAAAAAGCCTCCGAAGAGGCTTCTCAAATGCGATGGTGTCGGAGGCGGGACTTGAACCCGCATGACCAAAAAGCGGTCACTAGCACCTCAAGCTAGCGCGTCTGCCAATTCCGCCACTCCGACATGCTATGTTGTTGATTCACGGTTCGTTTTGTTGGAACCGCGCGTTCAACGAGGAAGATAATAACCTATGATTCGAGAACTGTGCAAGCACTTTTTTCAAAAAAGTTTACGAATTTGTAAATGAGCAGGTAGATCCGTATGTCCGGCCCCGAATCGGTGTTGCCTCCCGGCGCGTCCTCGGGCATGAGCGATATTTTGCTGCGCACTTCGTGCTGCAAAATATCGCTCCCCCTGCGGAATGCGCCGGGAGGCAACACCGATTCGGGGCCTGCAAATACGTACTTCAGGCACAATTCTCAAACATGTTCTGAGGGCTGATGCAAATTTGGTGGCTCGGCTTTGCCGAGCCCTTATATAAAGAGGCCGGAGCTAAAGCTCTGGCCTCACTAACTTTCCTATTAGATTAAGTGAGCGATCAAGGAATCGCACCCCTCCCTGCCGCGTTGCCGCAGGGCCCGCGCTGGACTTAGTTTTCAGAACATTCCGCAGACCAGGAAACCCCCTTATCCGCGGCTCCGAAGGAGCAGGATAAGGGGGTTTCCATGGTCGAGGACGTTCTGAAAACTAAGTCCAGCACGGGCCCGGACGATAACAACCGGCTACAGGTCGATGTGCGATTCCTTGATCGGGAACGGCTCCGCGAAGTGGCACGCGCAGCAGTGACCCGGTGCAACTTCCTTAAACTCGGGAAGCTTCTCAGAGCAGATACCCTGCGCGATCGGGCAGCGGGTGTGGAAACGGCAACCGGTCGGCGGATCCAGCGGTGACGGCGGATCGCCGGCGAGGATGATGCGCTTACGAGTCTTCTGGATGTCAGGATCGGGCACCGGCACAGCAGACAGCAGCGACTGCGTGTACGGATGGTGAGGCTCACTGTAGAGCGTCTTCCAGTCCGAAACCTCGACCATCTTGCCCAGGTACATAACGGCAACACGGTCGGAGATGTGCTGCACGACAGAGAGGTCGTGAGCAATGAAGAGATAAGCCGTACCGAACTTGTCCTGAAGTTCCTTAAGCAAGTTCAGGACCTGTGCTTGGATGGAAACATCCAGAGCGGAAACCGGCTCGTCGCAGATAATCAGCTTGGGCTTCAGCGCAAATGCGCGGGCAATGCCGACACGCTGGCGCTGGCCGCCCGAGAACTCGTGCGGATAGCGGTTGATGTGCTCGGGGTTCAGACCGACGACGTCCAGCAGCTCGCGGACACGCTCGATACGCTCTTCCTTGGTGCCCACGCCATGAATGGTCATGGGCTCAGAGACAATCTCGCCGATGGTCATACGAGGATTCAGCGAAGCATAGGGGTCCTGGAAGATGAACTGCATCTCGCGACGCATATCCTTGATCTCGTGCTTGCTCATCTCGGCAACGTCTTTGCCCTGGAAGAACACTTTGCCTGCCGTCGGCTTGGTCAGGCGCATGATGGTGCGGCCCGTGGTGGACTTACCGCAACCAGACTCGCCAACCAGGCCAAAGGTCTCGCCCGGATAAATCTCGAACGAAATGTCATTCACAGCAGAGACGACACGCTTGGAGAAGCGCTTGGCGAACATGCCGGACTCAGCGGGAAACTCCTTAGAGAGGTGCTCAACCTTCAGCAGCGGAGTACGCTCGTTGGTATCTGCCATTACGCCTCGCCTCCCTTCTTGGAATCCTTGCTCGTACGGGACGTCTCAGGAGCGTTCTTAAGGAACTCGGGGTCACCGGAGTAGTGGCACGCAGAGTAATGGCCAGACTCGGTGACAACGCGCTCGGGGCGCTGCATGCGGCACTTGTCCGTCGCATAGGGGCAACGAGGAGAGAATACGCAGCCCTCGGGCAGGTTCATGAGCGAAGGCGGGTTGCCGTGAATCGGCGTAAGCGGCTTCTTCTCATCGATAGCCTGCTCCGGGATGGAGCGGATCAGGCCCCAGGTATAGGGGTGACGGCTCTCGTAGAAGATTTCCTCAGTAGTACCGAACTCGACGGGACGACCGGCGTACATAACCATGATCTTATCGGCCATATCGGCGACGACACCCAGGTCATGGGTAATCATGATGATGGCGTTGCCGTTCTTCTCCTGCATTTCCTGCATAAGCTCAATAATCTGAGCCTGAATGGTAACGTCCAGGGCAGTCGTGGGCTCGTCGGCAATCAGAATATCGGGATCGCAGGCAAGAGCCATGGCAATCATGACGCGCTGACGCATACCGCCAGAGAACTGGTGCGGATACTCATTGACGCGCTTCTCGGGCTCGGGGATACCCACGAGGTCCAAAAGCTCGGTAGCGCGCTTGAGCGCCTCCTGCTTGGAGTAGCCACGGTGCAGACGAAGGCCCTCGCCCACCTGCTTGCCGATCTTATAGACCGGGTTCAAGGAGGTCATAGGATCCTGGAAGATCATCGCGATATCGTTACCACGAATGTGCTGCATCTCTTCCTCGGTCATCTCGAGGATAGAACGACCGCGATAGCGAACGTCGCCGCCCTCAATCTTTCCCGGAGGCATCGAGATAAGGCCCATGATGGTCATGGCGGTCACGGACTTACCGGAGCCGGACTCGCCGACGACACCGAGGGTCTCGCCGCGATCGAGCGTGTAGGAGACACCGTCGACAGCGCGAACGACGCCATCCTCGGTGTGGAAATACATCTTTAGGTCATCGACCTCGAGCAGATGCTGGCCCTCGGGAACCGGCTGGTCCTTCAGGTCCACATAGTTCTTGTTCTTCTTCATCCTTATGCGTCCTTCATCTTGACGTCGAGGGCGTCGCGCAGACCGTCACCCAGCAGGGTGAAGGCGAGCACCGTCGAGAGAATTGCCAGACCGGGCATGATCATCATCCAGGGAGCAGTCAGAAGATACTGCTGACCGTCCTGAATCATGGAGCCCCACGAAGGCGTAGGCGGAATAACGCCCATGCCGAGGAAGGACAGAGCGGACTCGGTCAGGATGGCGCCACCAATGTTCATGGTCGCGTAGACCACGATGGAGGCGACGGAGTTCGGGAAGATGTGACGCACTACGATACGAGCATCAGATGCACCCATCGCGCGCGCAGCGTCAACATAGTCGTTTTCCTTGACCGTCAGGATCGCGGATCGGAAGACGCGCGCAATCGAAGGCCAGCCGAGAATACCGATGGCGATAAAGACGTTCTGAAGACCACGGCCGATAACGGCGATCATGGCGACAACGAACAGCACGTACGGGAACGCCAGGAAGATGTCCGCACAGCGCATGATGATCGTATCCCAGATCCCGCCGTAGAAACCGGCCAGAGCACCCATGACCAGACCGATCACCGTGGAGATCGCGGTGGCCATAATGCCGACGGACAGCGAAACGCGTGCACCGTAGATAACGCGGACGAGAATGTCGCGACCAAGGGCGTCGGTGCCAAACGGGTGCTCTGCACACGGAGCCAACAGCGACGTCTCGGCCATGGTGGTCGAGTCGGAAGCCGTCGGCGAACCGAGCCAGGGCTTAGCCCACAGATCTGCGGTCAGGGCAACCAAAACGACGATGATGATCCAGCAGACACCGATAACGGCGAGCTTGTTCTTGCGAAGACGCTTAAAAGCGTCGCCCCACAGCGTGCGGGACTTGGCGGGAGCAGATGCGGCCTTCGTGGCGGTAGCCTGCTCCTGAGACTGAGAATCAGTTTCCTGCATGAGACGTACCTCCCTTAGGCCTTATCCGACGGACCGCCAAGGCGGATGCGCGGGTCGAGGAATGCATAGCTAATGTCGACGAGCAGGTTAATCACCATGACGACGACGACGATGAGCGTAACGCCGCCCATAACGATGGGCCAGTCACGCATGCTAATGGCGCGATAGACCTCATAGCCGATACCGGGCCAGTTAAAAACCGTCTCGGTCAGGATGGCGCCCGAAAGCATGCCACCAAAGTCGACACCAATATAGGTAACGACGGGGATGAGTGCATTCTTAAGCGCATGCTTGACGATGATCGCGCGATTGGAGAGACCCTTGGCCTTTGCCGTACGGATGTAATCCTGGTTCATGACGTCAAGCAGCTGCGAGCGCATAATGCGGGCGGCATAAGCGGTCGAAACCGAAGCCAGCGTAATGGTCGGAAGCACATAGTGCATCCAATCCTGATACTGAGAGCTGGAACCGCCGGCACCCGAGATCGGCATGGAGATTGCACCGCCCGTAGCGTCCTTGAGGATGACGCCAAAGAACAGCTGCAGCAACATACCGAGCCAGAAGGCCGGGACCGCAACGAGGATCGACGTGGTGAGCGTTACCAAAATATCCCAGAAGGAATAACGCTTTACCGCCGAAATGATACCCGCACCGATACCCATGATTGCCTCGAGCACGATGGCGCACGCGGCAAGTTTGACCGTATACGGATACTTCTGGGCAAAGATTTCCGTAACCGGCAGCTTGCGCTGATACGAATTGCCCAGATCGCCATGAAGCAGGCCGTTCATGTAATACAAGTAACGGTCCACGAGCGACGTTTGAACGGGGTCGCCGTTCTCGTCAAGGATCGCGTTGCCGTCCTCGTCCGACTGGACCAGGTGATAGCGGACGCGAAGCTGAAGCTCCACCTCGGGGGACAGAGCCTTGTCTCCACCGATCAGCTTGATCGGATCTCCCGGCACGATATTCTGAAGGGCGAACAGAATCAGCGTAACGCCCAAAAATACCGGGATGAACTGAAGCACACGTTTAACGATGTACTTACCCATACCACTCCCCTATCTAGGGATTAACCTAAATGGGATGCCGATCGCCAGACCGGCATCCCAAAATTACCATCAGCCAGTTTACCCCAGGTTAGGGAGAACTGTATGTTTCCCATGAGGTCTACGTAAATACTTGACCCTCACGGAAGCTGCAAACTCTTAGGCGAGCTCAGCGGTACCCAGCTCGGCGTGCTTCTGCGGATCGACATAGAGGTGCTTGATGCGATCGGAGCCGACGATGGTGTGCGTGTAGAACATCACCGGGATGACCGGGCAGTCGGCAGCGACCATAGCGTCGGCCTCCTGCATCTTAGCAACGCGCTCTTCGTCGTCAACCGTGGTGCGAGCCTCGTTGACCTTGGCGTCGAACTCGGGGTTGTTGTAACCGGAGCGGTTGTCGCCACCGAGGGAGTCGGAGTGGAACAGCGGATACAGGAAGTTGTCCATAATCGGGTAGTCGGCAATCCAACCCAGACGACCGAACTGATAGTTAAAGTTCTGGTACTGCTCGAGCAAGGCAGACCACTCAGGGGTATCGGAGACAGCGGTAACGCCAACCTTGGCGAGGTCACCGATGATGGACTCCATGATCTCCTTGTGGCCACCATCCTGGTTGTAGGAAAGGGTCACGTTAATGCCACGATCGCCGTTAGCGCCAGCGGGAGCAACCTTGTCGAGGTACTCGTTAGCCTTGTCGACGTCGTAGGCGCAGAACTCCCATGCGCCCTCCTTGTAGCCATCGATGCCCGGAGGAACAATGCCGTCGGCGGGGGTACGGGTACCCTTGAAGATAGTCTTGCAGATGGCCTCACGGTTGATGGCCAGGGAGATACCCCTGCGCAGGTCGGCGTTGTTGAACGGCTCGGCCGTGTTGTTGCAGGTCAGGTAGTAGGTGGAAGGCTCGGAGCCGAGCAGCATGCGCTCGCCGTCACCCATGGTGTAGCCGTCCTTGGACACGCCGCGATCCTTCTTGGCGGCGTCGATCTGAGCAACGGGAACGTCACAGACATCGAGGTTACCGGCCTGGAACTCCTTGTAAGCGGTCTCCATGTCCTTGATGACCTGGAAGTGGATGCCATCGATCTTGGCCTTGTCGCCATAGTAATCGTCGAACTTCTTGAGGTTGATCTCCTGACCATCCTCCCACTTGCCGTCCATCATGAACGGGCCGTTACCGACCGGTGCAAGGTAGAAGCTCTTGGCATCGGACTCGGCGCACTCGGGAACCGGGGCCAGAGCCGGGTGAGAGGCGACGAAGGGGAAGTCGGCGTAAGCGGAAGACAGCTTGACGACGAGGGTCTCATCGTCGGGGCAAGTAACACCGCTGAGCTCGGTAGCGTTACCGGCAAGCAGGTCGTCATAGCCCTCGACCATGGAAAGGTGATAGGAGACCTCGGAAGGGCCGTACTCGGTAGCGATGGCCGACTTGGTGTTGACCAGACGCTCCCAACCGAGCTTGAAGGACTTGGAGGTAACGTCGTCACCGTTGTGGAACTTGGCCTTCTTGATCTTGAAGGTGAACTCGGTGGCGTCGTCGTTGGCCTCGAAGGACTCGCAAGCCAGCGGAACGATCTCGCCCTTCTCGGCGTCATAAGAGGTCAGAGCGTCAAAGAGCTGGTACTCGACCTGAGTGCCCTGGTCCTCCTGGACATTGTAGGGGTCGATGCAGACCGGGTTGTTGATGTAGAAGTTCAGCGTCGAACCGGACTCAGAACCGGAAGTGTCGCCGCCCTTCTTGCCGCATGCGGCAAGAAAAGCCATGGAGCTCGCAGCGAGGGTGCCGCCAACAAAGGCGCGACGACCCATAACGGGCTGGTGGAACATAGAATCAGCCATGCCATCCTCCTTATGAGATAGGACAAAGAAATGTTCAGTCGGACATATGTCGAGACAATCCGATCCGAACCATCAAAACGCCGCCCGCTGCTATGGCTGGTTATGCACAACGAACCAACGTTTCGCAATACAGTAGCGCATTTTATGCACGATTTGGGGCTAATTCCGGTTAACGGTCGAGAATTTCTTTAGTTGGGCGAAGTATGTGGGGATATTTTGACTCTGTTACAAATATGTAAACAAAAAGGGTCCCGCACCTGCGAGACCCATTGCAAACGTATATACCCCGATGCTTAGTAGCCGACGATGCCCTGCGGGAAGAAGAACATGCACAGGACGACGCACACGGCAAAAACAACGGCCATAATTACCGTCAGGCGATCGAGGTTCTGCTCCATGACGCCCGTGGCAGAGCTGGAGTTATACAGCGAGCTAGCGATCATATCCGAAACGCCGGTGCCCTTACCGGAATGCATCAGGACGAGAATCGTCAGCGCCACGGCAGAGACAGCCCAAACGACAAACAGAAGAATCTGGAACGGACCCATAGATAAGCTCCTTAATAGAACAGTTCAAACTCCAGTACTGTACCACAATCCCCCACTCTCCCCTACCTGCCACTCAAGGACGGGGTGGAAATGGCAGAAATACCAAAAAAGGGGGTTGTCCGGTTGTGGACAACCCCCTTACTAGAAAACGGTATTTGTTTTCTATTAGGCCTCGGTGGCGAGCACGCGGCCCGTCATCTCGGCGGAAGGCTCAATACCAGCCATGGTGAGCATGGTCGGAGCGATATCGGAAAGACGGCCGTCCTCGATACCGGTGAGCTTGGCCTTCTCATCAACGATGATGAACGGCACGCGGTTGGTGGTGTGAGCCGTAAACGGATGCTTGGAACCGTCGGAAGCAACGTCAAACATGTGATCGGCGTTGCCGTGGTCGGCGGTAATCAGCGCAAAGCCGCCCTTGGCGAGAATCGCCGGGACAACCTTGGACAGGGCATCGTCAACAGCCTCGACAGCCTTAACGGCAGCGTCGAAAACACCGGTGTGACCAACCATGTCGCAGTTCGCGAAGTTCACGATGTAGAAATCAGCGCGATCCTCGTTGATGGCGGCGACGAGCTTCTCGGTAACCTCGGGAGCGCTCATCTCGGGCTGCAGATCGTAGGTAGCAACCTTAGGGGAAGCGACGAGCACGCGCTCCTCGCCCTCCTTGGGCTCCTCGATGCCACCGTTGAGGAAGAACGTCACGTGGGCGTACTTCTCGGTCTCGGCAGTGTGCAGCTGCTTCAGGCCATTGGCGGCGATGACGTCGGCCAGGACGTTCTCGGGGAACGTCTTGGGGAAGGCGACCTCGACGTCAAACGTCGGATCGTACTCGGTCATCGTCACAAAGTGCGAGAGCTTGATCTGCTCGCGCTCAAAGCCGTCGAACTCCTTGTCCGTGAACACGCGGGTCATCTGACGTGCGCGGTCGGGACGGAAGTTGAAGAAAATAGCCGCGTCGCCCTCGTGGATGCCCTCGTTGTGGGCAGCGAAGGGCTCGACGAACTCGTCGCCGCGCGGGTCCTTCTCGTAGTAGGCCTTGATACCGGCAACGGGGTCGGTATCAGCATCGGACGCGTTGACCATGACGTCGTAGGCGCGCTGGATGCGCTCCCAACGGTTGTCGCGGTCCATCGCCCAATAACGACCCGAGACGGTGGCAACGCGAGCGTCGCAACCGGTCTCCTCGGAAATCTTGGCCAGGAAGGCGCAGAACTCACTCATGTAACCGGCACCGGACTGCGGGTCGACGTCGCGGCCATCCATGAAGGCGTGGACGCGAACGGTCTTGACACCATGCTCGGCAGCCATCTTGACCAGAGCCTCGACGTGGTTCATGTGGGAGTGAACGCCGCCAGGGCTCATAAGGCCCATGAGGTGGAGAGTCTTGCCGTCAGCCTTGACATCGTCCATGGCCTTGACGAAAACCTCGTTCTTGGCGATGGAGCCGTCCTTGATGGCATTGTTGATGCGCGAAAGCTCCTGGAACACGATGCGACCGGCACCGATGTTGAGGTGACCCACCTCGGAGTTGCCCATCTGGCCGTCGGGAAGGCCCACGTCCTCGCCCGAAGCACCGAGCGTGGTGTGAGGATACTTCTCGTACAGGCCATCAAGGAAGGGCGTCTTGGCAGCGGCGACGGCGTTCTCGCCATCAGCCGGAGCCAGGCCGCAGCCGTCCATGATAATCAGGAGTGCAGGAAGATGACGTTGTGCCATATGTCCTACTCGCCTGCCTTGACGACCATAGAGGCGAAGTCGGCAGCCTTGAGCGAAGCGCCGCCCACGAGGGCGCCGTCAACGTCGGGCTTGGCGACGAGCTCGGCGATGTTACCGGGCTTGGCGGAACCACCGTAGAGAACGCGGATGCCGTTGGCGAGCTCCTCGCCGAACATCTCCTTGAGGGTCTCACGGATAGCGCCGCAGACCTCCTGAGCGTCCTCGGCGGTAGCGGTCTTGCCGGTGCCGATGGCCCAGATGGGCTCATAGGCGACGACGACCTGCTTGGGGCAGGTGATCTCAAGACCAGCAAGGCCAGCCTTGACCTGGTTCACGACGTGCTCGACATAGGTGCCGGCCTCGCGGACCTCGAGGGACTCGCCGCAGCAGAAGACGGGAACAAGGCCGGCGGCAACGAGAGCCTTGGCCTTCTTGTTCTGGTCCTCGTCGGTCTCGTGGAAGTAGTCGCGACGCTCGGAGTGACCGATGATGCAGTAGGTGCAGCCAGCGGACTTGAGCATGTCGCAAGAGGACTCACCGGTGAAGGCACCCTTGGCCTCCCAGTACACGTTCTGTGCACCGAGGGCGATGGGGGCAGCCTGAATGCGGTCATGAACCGTGGTGATGTCGATGGTCGGAGGGCAGACGAGTACCTCGACGCCAGCCGGAACCTCGGGCAGAGCCTGAGCCAGCTCGTCGGCGAGCTTGGCAGCCTCGGCGACGTCGTTGTTCATCTTCCAGTTACCAGCGATAAGAAGGGTGCGATTAGGCATCGAGAAGCGCCTCCACTCCGGGCAGGGCCTTACCCTCGACGAGCTCCATGGAAGCGCCACCGCCGGTGGAAATCCAGCTCATCTTGTCGGCCAGGTTAAACTTGTTGACGGCCGCGACGGAATCGCCACCACCGATGATCGAGGTGCAGTCGGCCTCGGCGACAGCCTCGGCGATAGCCTGGGTGCCGTGAGCGAAGTTATCGAACTCGAAGACGCCCATGGGGCCATTCCAGAACACGGTCTTGGCGCCCTTGACGGCCTCGGCGTAGAGTTCCTCGGTCTTGGGGCCGATGTCCATACCCTCACGATCGTCGGGGATAGCGTCGGAAGCGACAACCTCGGGGACAGCGTCCTCGCCAAAGTGATCGGCAACACGGTTGTCGATGGGGAGCAGGATCTTGACGCCCTTCTCCTCGGCCTTCTTGAGCATCTCGCCAGCGCGCTCGACCCAGTCCTCTTCCTTGAGGGACTGACCAACGGACAGGCCCTGAGCCAGGAAGAAGGTGTAGGCCATGCCGCCACCGATGATCAGGGTATCAGCAGAGTCGATGAGGTGATCGAGAACACCGATCTTGGAGGAAACCTTGGAACCGCCGACGATAGCGACGAAGGGACGCTCGGGCTCGGCGAAGATGCCGGTCAGCGTGTCGACCTCCTTCTCGAGCAGGAAGCCGGCGACGGCAGGCAGGTAAGCGGCGGGGCCCACGACGGAACCCTGGGCGCGGTGAGCGGTGCCGAAGGCATCGAGAACGAAGACGTCACCATAGGAAGCGAGCTTCTTGGCGATCTCGGGATCGTTCTTCTTCTCACGCTTATCGAAGCGGACGTTCTCGAGAACGAGAACCTTGCCCGGCTCGACGGCAGCGACAGCCTCGGCAGCCTTCTCGCCGTAAGTGTCGGCGACAAAGGCGACGTCGAGACCAGAGAGCTCGGCGAGCTTCTTGGCGACGGGCTCGAGGGACAGCTCGGGCTGGAAGCCGGTGCCATCGGGACGGCCGAGGTGGCTCATGAGGATGACGCGAGCATTGTGCTCAACGAGATAGTTGATGGTGGGCAGGGCAGCCTTGATACGGGTGGTGTCGCCAACGACGCCATCCTTGATAGGCACGTTAAAGTCAACGCGGACGAGAACGCGCTTGCCGTCGACATCGATGTCGCGGACGGTCTTCTTGGTAAAGGCCATGTTTGCTTCTACCTTTCGTACGTGTCTGCCTCCCATTACGGCAGACGATTTCTTATAAAAAGGGCGCGACCCTAGGGTGTAAGCCCTATAAGGCCGCGCCCTTCTTTAGACGCTCAACGAGCTATTCGTTAAAAGCTAAATTAAGCAACGAACTTCTCGAAGTACTTGATGGTGCGGACCATCTGAGAGGTGTAGGAGTTCTCGTTGTCGTACCAAGAGGTGACCTGAACGAGGGTCTGGCCGTTGCCGAGGTCAGAGCACATGGTCTGAGTGGCGTCGAAGATGGAGCCGTGGGTCTCGCCGATGATGTCGGTGGAGACGATGTCGTCCTCGTTGTAACCGAAGGTCTCGGAGATGGTGGCAGCGTAGGCCTTCATAGCAGCGTTGACCTCGTCGACGGTGACCTTCTTGTCAACGACAGCGTAGAGGTTGGTGATGGAGCCGGTCGGCGTCGGGACGCGCTGGGCGGCACCGATGAGCTTACCGTTGAGCTCGGGGAGAACCAGGCCGATAGCCTTGGCAGCACCGGTGGTGTTGGGGACGATGTTGACGGCGCAGGCGCGGCTACGACGCTTGTTGCCCTTGCGCTGCGGGCCGTCGAGCGGCATCTGGTCGCCAGTCCAAGCGTGAATGGTGGTCATGATGCCGGACACGATGGGAGCGAAGTCGTTCAGACCCTTGGCCATCGGGGCGAGGCAGTTGGTGGTGCAGGAAGCAGCGGAGATGATGTTGTCCTCAGCGGTCAGCGTCTCATGGTTGACGTTGTACACGATGGTGGGCAGATCGCTGCCGGCCGGAGCGGAGATGACGACCTTCTTGGCGCCAGCGTTGATGTGGGCCTGAGCCTTAGCCTTGCTGGTGTAGAAGCCGGTGCACTCGAGAACGACGTCGACGTCGAGGTCGCCCCAAGGCAGGTTGTTGGCGTCGGCCTCCTTGTAGATCTTGATCTCCTTGCCGTCAACGGTGATGGAATCCTCGCCAGCAACGACCTCGTGATCGCGAGCGTAGTTGCCCTGCGTGGAGTCGTACTTCAGCAGGTAAGCGAGCATATCGGGAGAGGTGAGGTCGTTGATAGCGACGATCTCGGAGCCCTCATGACCGAACATCTGACGGAAAGCCAGACGACCGATGCGACCGAAGCCGTTAATAGCAACCTTTACTGCCATTGTGTCTCCTTTCGTAAGGCCCCCGCAAGCTACAGCGCCTGCCGTTGAGGCCCACAAACTAACCACTCGCCTAATATACCTTTTTTTTGACTTGAATTTCACGAGAATGCTCGAAATTGAAAATCAAATTTGCGTTAAAACGCTTTAAAGAATAAAATAGCAGCTAAATCCGTATATAAGTCGATACTTTAACCTACCTGTTTGCTTCAATGAGCTTTTCAAGCCGTAAAACACGATGGTAGAGGGCCGACTTCGACAAGGGAGGGTCAGCCATCTCCCCTAAATCACGCAGCGAAAGATCGGGATAGCGCTCGCGCAGGTCGCAAAAGACCGCCAAGGCATCCGGAAGCGCATCGCGAAGGCCTCGCTGCTCGAGCTCATCGATAAGCGCAAGCTGATGCTGGGCGGCACCCGCACTTCTGGTCTGGTTGGCGAGCTCGGCGTTCACGCGACGGTTCACATCGTTCTTAACCAACTTGACCGCGCGCGCCTCCTCAATCTCGGCAACGCTGCGCTTGGCGCCAATCAGCTTTAATAGATGCTCGATTTCCTCGGCGCTCTTAATGTACACGGCATATGACCCCCGCCGTGCATTAACACGAGCATGGACCCCAATCTGCTCCAACAGATCGCAAAGCCCCTTGGCATATTGCTCGCCCTGCACAGCGATCTCCAAATGAAAATCGCCGCGTGGATCGGCCACGAAGCCGCCCGCGATGAGCGCGCCGCGGATATAGGCAAGTCTACAGCAAGGACGGGCAACGATATGTCGGGGTACGCCGGCGACAAGTCCTCCCCTACGGTCGAGGATACCCAGCAGAACCAAGGCCTTATCCAGGTCTGGCTGATCAGGCAAGGTGATGAGGTAGTTTCGAACCTTATGCAATACAGATTTACGGACGGTGAACTCCGTTTTGAGCTTAAGGATACGATGCGTCAGCGTGATCATCGTGCGCGCGACGGCTCCCGTCTCAGTCGCAACCGTCAAACGATACCGCCCAGAGCCGGTAAGCGAGAGCGTACCGCTCACGCGCGTGAGGGCGGCAAGCGTCGACAAGTCGCAGTATTCACATTCGGGTTCGCAGCGCGCGAGCTCGTCACGCACCTCGGCGGTAAACGACATGCAGGCCTATGCCTTCGTGTTGGCGCGCGACAGGTCGCGGTGGGAGATGCTCACATGATACTGAGCGCCTTCCAGGTAACGGGCCGTGGCCTCGGCAATGGCAACGCTGCGGTGCTGGCCGCCCGTGCAGCCGATGGCGATAGAAAGCTGCGGCTTACCCTCCGCGATATAGCCCGGCATCACCGTATCGAGCAGCTGTGTCCAAGCCTTCCAAAACTCCTGCGTCTTGGGATGGTCCAGAACAAAATCGGAGACCTTTTTATCGAGACCGGTCATCGTGCGCATCTCGGGATCGTAGAACGGATTAGGCAGGAAGCGGACGTCGATCATAATGTCCGCTTCGACGGGCATGCCGTGCTTAAAGCCAAACGAGAACACGTGGACGTCCATGAGCTGCTGGTCGGACAGCTCGGAAAATGCCATACGTAGCTTGTTGCGCAGCGCAGAGGTGCGCAGACGGCTCGTGTCGATAATCATATCGGCTCGGTCGCGCACGCCCTGAAGCTGAAGGCGCTCGCGCTGAATGGCATCGGCCGTAGTCTCCCCCGGCTTGGCAATGGGATGACGGCGGCGATTTTCGCTGTAGCGACGAATCAGCACCTCGTCAGAAGCCTCCAGGAACACGATGTCGCAGCTCATCTCGCGCTCTTCGAGCGCGGCGACCGCATCGAGCAACTCGTCAAACAGTCCCTGGCTACGCAAATCGCAGGTGACGGCGAGATGCCTGCCCACGCCCGTATTGATGCCGACGAGCTCGGCAAGCTGGGCGATGAGACGCGGAGGCAGGTTATCGATGCAAAAATAGCCCATGTCCTCGAACACGTGCATGGCCTGTGTGCGGCCCGATCCGGACATTCCGGTGATGATGACGATATCGGGGATGCGCTCCGAGCGCTCCGCCGCATCCATGGCATCTCCCTTTTGCATGTGCTGCCTCCCGAAAACAAGCGCGGGACCCAGCAACCCGGATCCCGCGCGGTCAATTGCCTAAATTGAGTATACCGCCCCGAGCGGATACGAGGCCTGTCTTACGCCTCAAGCGCAGCCTTGAACCAACTCGTAATACTCGTGGGGTGCGTGATGGCGGTGCCGACGACAACGGCCCAGGCGCCAGCATCGATCGCAGCGCGAGCCTCCTCGGGCGTATGCACGCGACCCTCGCAAATGATGGGAAGGCCGGGGAATTCCTCAGTCGCCTGGCGCAGGAGCGGCAGATCGGGACCGTCGGCCATGGTGCAATCGATAGCGGCAACACCATGAGAAAGCGTGGTGGACACCAGGTCGAAGCCCATGTCAACAGCACGACGAATATCCTCGATGGTGGCACAGTCGGCCATCAGGAGCACGCCCTCCTCGTGCAGCGGACGGAAAGTATCCTCGACCGACTTGCCGTCGGGACGCGGACGATCGGTGGCGTCGATCGCCACGATATCGGCACCCGCAGCAACGCAGGCGCGAGCGTGACGCAGCGTCGGCGTGATGTAAACGCCCTCGTGCCCATCCTTCCACAGGCCGATAACAGGAACCTCACAGCGACCCTTAATGGCGGCAATGTCGGCAAGGCCCTGGCAGCGAATGGCGGCGGCGCCGCCGAGCTCGCAAGCACGAGACATTTGAGCCATGGTCTCGGGCGTACGAAGCGGCTCGCCCATATACGCCTGAACGCTCACGACGAGCTTACCCTTCAGGGATTGAATCAAAGGATCGACGGTCATAAGGCTGCAACCTTTCTCAGAACAGCCTCCCGAGGCGTGTTGTCTCGGGAGGCTCCTACGGCAGATACGTTTACTTCAACGAGGCAAGAAGATGCTCAGCGGCACCGATGAGCGGAGCATCGCCCTCCAGAGAACCGATGAGGATCGGCGTGTCCTGAAGCGGATCGAGCGCCTGGCTGGCATAGCCCTCGTGCACCGAATCCTTCCACGTCTGCGAACGCCAATCGGGACCTTGGTGAATCACGCCGCCCGAAAGCACGATGACCTCAGGGTCCAGGATGTTAGCGAGCGAGCCCAAGCTGGCCCCCAGCGCAAAGCCGGCGTCATGGATGACCTCGGTCGCCTTTGCGTCGCCCGCACGGCACAGGTCGTTCACATCGCGACCGACCGAAGGACGGCTGGGGTCGACGCGACCAAAGCGCTCATCGTACATACGACCAATGGAAGTGCCCGAAGCAACCGACTCCAGATGGCCGGAACGCCCGCAGGCGCAGGGAATGCCGGCGGCAGCCGAGCACTCGATGTGGCCCATATGACCGGCAGCACCATGGAAGCCCTGCATCACGCGGCCGTTCTCGACATATGCGCCGCCGATGCCCGTACCGATGCCAAGACACAAGACGGAGAACTTGCCCTTGCCGACGCCCCAGTGGGCCTCACCCAGAGCATGAGCCTGCACGTCGCCTACGACGGCAACGGGAAGACCGAGGTCCTCGCGCAGGCGCGGCCCCAACTGAACGCCGGACCAGCCGGGCATGATCTCGTTGGCATACGCGATGGCGCCCGTCTTGGGATCGACGACGCCGGCGGCACCGATGCCGACGCCAAGGACCTCGACATCGGGATTCGCCTCGAGAGCAGCCTTGATGGACGCCTCGATACGCTGGAAGACGGCCTCGCCGCCCTCTTGGGCCTCAGTGGGAACCTCGGCCTCAAAAACGGGATGAGGCACGCTGCCGTCAGCCGGGTACTCCATGATGGCAGTCGCGATCTTAGTTCCGCCGATATCGACAGAGCAGACGTACTTGTTCTCCATGTCGCTCTCCTTAGGAGATAAAAAACAACTACAGGAAATGAAGGCGGTGTTATCGCCGCAACTCAGTAAAGGTTTCCCAGGTGCCCGAGGTTGGGGTGAAAGTGGTCGGGCGTTGACCTAATGGGTCACGCCCGACCACTTGAGCCCCAAGATCGGGTGCCTGGGGAAGCTTTACAGGAGACCGTTGTCCTGGAGGACCTTCTTAATCGCCTCGACGTTCTCGCCGGTCATGGCCTTCACCGGGCGCGGCATGGTCGGGCTGTCGAAGATACCCATGAGGTTCATAGCGGTCTTGAAGGCGCCGACGCCACCGGCATAGCCCTGGACGCCCGAGGTGACATCCCAGATGTGCGAAATCTCATTGAGGCGATCCTGCTCGGCCTTGACGGTAGCCCAGTCACCAGCCTGAGCGGCCTTCCACTGACGCACGTAGCCCTCGGGCTCAACGTTGGCGAGACCCGGGACGGAACCGTCGGCGCCACCGAGGTAGGCGCCGTCGACAACAACCTCGTGACCGGTGAGGATGCTCATCGGATGGCCGTTCTTCTCGTTCTCCTGAACGAGGTAGCGGAACGAGATGTCATCACCCGAGGAATCCTTGACGCCAGCAAGGACGCCCTCGGCGCCGAGCTTGGCAAGGAGCTTCCAGGGGAGCTTGGTGTGAACGCAGACGGGAATGTCATAGGCGAAGATGGGCAGGTCGAGCTCCTCGTGCAGGATACGGAAGTGCTCCTCGACCTCGGTCATGCCCTGCAGGGCATAGAACGGGCAGGTGGCGACGAGGGCATCGGCGCCCAGCTCCTGGGCGACCTTGCCGTGCTCGATCATGCGCTCGGTCTCGGTATCGATGATGCCGACCAGAACAGGCACACGGTGGTCGACGATACGAACGGCCTCGGCGATAATCTGGCGACGGCGCTCGTCGGTGGAGAAGACGACCTCGCCCGAGGATCCCAAGAAGAACAGGCCATCGACGCCGGCATCGATCATGCGGTTGATGCTGCGCTCAAAGGAGGCAACGTCGAGCTGGTGATCTTCGGTATCGGGAACAACGACGGGAGGGATAACGCCGGTGAATTTCTGAGTTGCCACAAGAATCTCCTTAGTTGTCTGGCGGGCGGCCCTATGCCACCCACTCTTGTTGGCAGTGTCCAGGCCGTCTAGGCCAAAGAACACGAGTAGAACGTTTGGTTAAAAAAGTCGACGACTTCGTTTTCGAACGCATTGATGCGCTCGTGAGCGTATTTGGCATAGATGATATGCCTCCGGTCACACTCAAGACCGTTGAACACGGCAAACTGGCCCTTGGGATCGCTCACGGCATCCATAAGCGATGTGCCCATGAGCACCGATCCGCGCACCCGAGACGACAGCGCCTCGAGACCACCGGGAATTGGATTGGCAACCGCCGTGCAGGCAAGGCCCCGCTCGTCCAGAGCAGAAACCGCCAGCGCGACTCCGCCGCCAAGGCCCTCGCCCCATGCAAAGATGCGGTCGGGGTCCATGCCATCAAGATTGCGCGCCACCTTCGCCAGCGCGCAACCCCAACGGACGCGCTCGACAAAAGCGGGCGAAGAAATCCCCCGCCGCAGGTCGTCCGCACCAGCAACATCGTCATCCAGCGCGAGGACGGCATACCCCATGGCGGCAAATCTCGTCATGTGATGCCAGCCGCGCACAGGCCGATCGATGTCGTGGAACATCAGGCACAGCGGCACGCGCTCAGATACTCGGGCACGACCGACAGGCTCGATCAAACGAGCGTGAATCGCATCGTCACCGAGCTCAAAGGAAACCTCCGAGTAACGGGCGCAGGGGTTAACAAAATCAATCGCCGTAATGGCCAGGCCTTGAATCTCAAGATTCGAAGCGCATGTCTCTAAATCAGAAACATCTGCTTGGACATCACCGCGCCAGTCCCGATATTCTGCGAGCCTTGACGAAACCGTTCCAGGAATTCCCACGAGCCCGGGGACAATCAGCTCATTGACATTGCTCTCGCACTTAGACATGAGCCTCCCCTCCCTTGCAGAAAAACGGAATGATCAGATCGTCAAAATCCTGAATCTCCTCGTGGCCAAAGCCTTCAAAGAACTCATGACACTTTTCACAGGTCAGGTTGTTATAGACCGCAAACTGCGTCGCTGGCGGACAGACAATATCGGCTGTGCCTGTGCCAAACAGCACAGGGCATTTGACCATGGGGGCAAAGTTCTTGGAATCGAAGTACGCCAGCTTGGCATAGGCTTCGTCAATACGAGTCGAGTCCTCGTCAAACCAGCGAGACCAATAGCGCAGGCCCTCGTAGGCAATGTCGTCGGCATCCAAATCCCAGACCAGGCGGAAATCTGACAGGAAGGGATAGAGGATGGCGGCGCGATTGATAAGCTCGCTGTTAAGTGCGCAGGTCGCAATGCCCAAACCGCCGCCCTGCGACGCGCCGTTCACAAACACACGGGCAAGATCGATGCCCTCGAGCTCGCGAACGATGCGGCACAGGATGCGAATATCTTGGTGCAAGCGGACATAGTAGAGGTTGGCCGGGTCGCCGTCGATACCGGCGACGATATGGCCCGCAACCGTTGTGCCCTCAAATCCGCCAATGTCCTCGGAGGGACCTCCTTGGCCGGGGCAGTCGAGGGCGATGAGTGCCATGCCCATGCCCGCAAACGATGCCTGCTCAAACCAGCTGCGGCTTGCACCTGGATACCCATGGAACTGAAGTACCAATGGCACGGGCTCGTCCGAGACGGGTTTAAGGTACTTGGCATGAAGGCGAGCGCCACACATGCCGGTATACCAGAGGTCGAAAAGCTGGCAGGTCACGGCGTCGGTGACCGATGCCGCCTCGATCGCATAGTCAAGCCCGACGGCGTCGGCCTCGGCCATGCGATCCTTCCAAAAGAGATCGAAATCTGATGGACGGGGCATGGCGCCTCGATATTCACCAAATTGATGTTGTAGCTCCTGAGCACTTGGCATGGCTCGTGAACCCAACCTTTCGAAATCGCAACGGAGGTGCGCCCGGCAAGGGAACCGGGCGCACGGGAGGGAAAGCGAGGCTACTCGCCGAGCTTGGGATGCAGCAGCGACGGCGCAGCGCCGAGCAGCATCTTGGTGTAGGGGTCCTGGGGGTGCTGGAAGACCTGCTTGGCCTCGCCCTGCTCGACGATCTTGCCGCCATTCATAACGATGATGTCGTCAGAGATATAGCGGACCGTCTGGATGTCATGGCTGATGAACACCATGGCCAGGCCGAGCTCCTTCTTAAGGTCTGTCTCTTATACACATCTGACGCTGCCGACGATAAGGCTCGTGTAGA
>URLR01000030.1 GCA_900548815.1 uncultured Collinsella sp. | reverse complement strand
CTACACGAGCCTTATCGTCGGCAGCGTCAGATGTGTATAAGAGACAGCTCTCAATGCGAGCGAGCGCCTTGAGTCCCCCATCGAGCACCAACGCAAACGGCGCCTTCGAGGCATCGAAATCGGCAAGCGCAGGCTCAACGGGAATGCGTCGGCCGCAGAGCAGGTCGTCGGCAAGATTGCCCGGCAAGTCAACACGCGTGGCGCCCAGGGCTGCAATGGGATTCAGGGCAAAGCTAGCCGCGGACTCGGGAGAAAGCTCCTCCACCGCATGACAAGCGCCAATGGAAACAGCACCGGATGCGGTGCGACGAAGCGCGGAAATATGCGCGGCGCTATCACAAGCACGGCCCAGGTCGCGAGCGAGCGCACGGATATAGGTGCCCTTGCTCACCGAGAACGCCACGGTCCACACGCATGTATCACCCTCGCCGCCCACGGCAATCAGGTCGGCGGCATAGACCTCGACGGGGCGCGGAGGTAGGTCCACCGCATTGCCCTCGCGAGCAGACTTGTAGGCGCGAACGCCATTGACCGAGATAGCCGAAAACGCCGGCGGCACCTGCATCTGCGGGCCCAGCATAGCGGCCAAGTGCTCACGGGCATAGGCAGGATCGCGGAGCTCGTTGGCAACAGCCACTGTGCGAACCGCCTCGCCCTCCGCATCATCGGTATTGGTCTCGGCACCAAACGAGATGTCGGCGACATAGCTTTTGGTATCGAGGGTTAGCATGCCCAGCAGACGAGTAGCCTGGCCCACGCCCACCACCATGACGCCGGATGCCATGGGGTCGAGCGTGCCGGCATGGCCGACGCGCCGCTCATGGAGGGCGCGTCGGCATTGCGAGACCACATCGTGGGACGTGCAGCCCACCGGCTTATCGACGGCGAGCAGCATATTCAGTTGAGAAGGCGTACGACGAGCCATGTACCATCCAAAATGTTAGAGCTCGACGGTCACCGAAGCGGGATCCTCCCCTACCAGCTCGGCCAGCATGGGAAGTGCCACGGCGAGCGTCTCGCGAATCGTTCCGTTGTTGGAAAAGCCGGCGGCGGCATGATGCCCGCCACCGCCAAAGTTGGCAGCGATCTCGGACACATCGAGGTCACCCTTGGAGCGCAGGTTGCCGCGTACCTTGGTATCGCCCTCAATGCCCTTCAGAAACAGGCAGACCTCCACGCCCATAACCGAACGCACCACATCGACCAGGCCGTCGCACTCATCCGAAGTGACGCCGCAGGCCTCGAGGTCGCTCTGGTACGCATAACTATATGCCACGCGACCGTGCGCCACTGTTTTGATGCGGCCCATAACGATGGACTTGAGATGCAAGAACTCCACGCGCATGCTCTGGTAGACCTCGAGCGCAACACGCGCCGGATCGGCACCGTGCGCGACCAGGCGCGAGGCGGCATGGAACGCAGCAGCATCGGCGTTTTGGTACTGGAAACGACCGGTATCGGTAACCAAGCCACACAGCAGACAGGTCGCAACGCCATCACGTGCGACAATGCCACAATTGTCCAAGAAGCGGTCGATGATCATAGCGCAGGCTGCAGCTTCGACGCGCCTCAGACTGAGCTCGGCAAACTCCTCACGCGCTGGATGGTGATCGAAGCACACCACATGCGCCGATCGACGCAGCACCTCGGCGGAGTTGTTCAGGCGCTCGACGACCGGCACGTCCACCGAGATGAACAGGTCAGGATTGCCGGTATACGCAGATGCCGGCACCAGGCGATCGGAGCCTTCCATAAAGCGGTAGATGCGAGGAACCGGGTCATCGTCTGCCAGCAGCAGCGCAATGTCCTTGTTGGGGAAAAACTTCATGAGCGAAAGGCCCAGACCCAACACGGAGCCCAAGGCATCGCCATCGGGAGAAGTATGTCCCGAAATCGCAATGGAGGACGCACCCTCGATGAGCTCGAGGATGCGTCGCTGAATATCTGCAGACTCGCACGAGGCGAGGTCGGCGGAATTAGTCATCTAAAGCTGCCTCCTGGGCGACATCCGCTATCGGATAGCCGTCCTCGTCCTTTTCGATCGCAAGCGTGGCGGGAACGTTTTCCAGCGCACGCGTGATGCGCTCGGCCTCATCGGTCGAGCGATCGATGCGAAAATCGAGCTCGGGCGTGACGCGCCAATCGAGCGAGCGGGCCAACAGGCTACGGATGCGGCCCTTGGCGCTGGCGAGCGCCTCCATGACCTCGTCGTAGCGGCTCGCGTCGCACGACACGTACACGCGCGCGAACGAACGGTCCACCGCGACCTCGACCGCGGTCAAGGTGACCAGGTCGAGACGCGGATCGGAAACCTCAAAGAGCAGGATATAACCGAGCTTCTCGCGAAGCTGCTCGCCCAGACGGCGGGTTGCCTGCGTTTGCTTCATAGCGCTACCCCCTACTCGGTACGGGCAACCTGGTCGATGCGGTAGCCCTCAATGGTGTCGCCAGGCTTGATGTCCTGGAAGTTCTCCAGGCCAATACCGCCCTCGGAGCCGCTCTTGAGGCTCTTGGCCTCGTCCTTGTAGTGGCGCATCGAGGCGATTTTACCGTTGAAGACCACGATGCCGTCGCGCACCAGGCGCACAGAATCGGTCGCGGCGATCTCGCCCTCTTCGACGCGGACACCGGCGGCGATACCGACCTTGGGCACCTTGAAGGTGTCCAGAACGGTCGCAGTACCCGTGGAGACCTCGACCTCGGTGGGCTTGAGCATGCCGATACGGGCAGCATCGAGGTCCTCGAGGCACTTGTAGATGACGTCGTAGCAACGGATCTCGACGCCCTCGCGCTCGGCGGCGGAGCGGGCCTTGCCGTCGGGACGGACGCCAAAGCCGATGATGATGGCGTTGGAGGCGTCGGCCAGGACCACATCGGTCTCGTTGATGGCACCAACGGCGGAGTGGATCGTGTTGATGCGCACCTCGGACTGATCCATCTTGTCGAGGGAGTCCTGAAGGGCCTCGATGGAACCCTGGACGTCGGCCTTGATGATCAGGTTGAGCTCCTTGACCTCGGCGTCGGCGATAGTCTCGAAGAGGTTCTCGAGCGTCACGTGCTTCACGCGGCTCTGCTCCTCGATACGGGCCTTGAGCGAACGCTCGTCGGCCAGCGCACGTGCCTCGCGCTCGTCCTCGAACACGCGGAACTCATCGCCGGCGTTGGGGACGGACTGCAGGCCCAAGATCTCGACGGCGTCGGAAGGACCGGCCTCGGTGACGGCGTTGCCCTTGGGGTCGAGCATGGCACGGACGCGGCCATAGGTGAGGCCGGCGACCAGCGTGTCGCCCACGCGCAGGGTGCCGCGGGTCACGAGCACTGTGGCAACCGAGCCGCGGCCCTTGTCGAGCTTAGCCTCGAGGACGTTGCCCGATGCGAACGTATCGGGGTTAGCCTTGAGCTCGAGCACGTCGGCCTGGAGCAGCACGGTCTCGAGCAGGTCGTCGATACCGATCTTCTGCTTGGCCGAGATGTTGACGAACATGTTCTGTCCGCCCCACTCCTCGGGGATGATGCCGTACTCGGTGAGCTCCTGGCGCACGCGGTCGGGGTTGGCACCCGGCTTATCGATCTTGTTGACGGCGACGACGATGGGAACGCCGGCGGCCTTGGCGTGGTTGATCGACTCGATGGTCTGGGGCATGACGCCGTCGTCGGCAGCCACGATCAGAATGACGATGTCGGTCACCTTGGCGCCGCGGGCACGCATAGCCGTAAAGGTGGCGTGACCGGGGGTATCGATGAAGGTGATCTTGCGGTCGTTGATCATGACCTGCGAAGCGCCGATGGCCTGAGTAATGCCGCCCGCCTCGCCGGCAGCGACGCCGGTGTGACGGATGGCGTCGAGCAGCGATGTCTTGCCGTGGTCGACGTGGCCCATGACGGTGACGACCGGGGCACGCGGCTTAAGGTCGGCGGGATCGTCGTAGAACGAGAAGGTGTTCTCCTCCTCGGGGGTGATGATCTTGATCTGGCGACCCAGGTCGTCGGCAACGAGCTCGACGAGGTCGTCGGACATGGACTGCGTCATGGTAAGCGGCGTGCCCAGCAGGAACAGACGCTTGATGATGTCGTTGGCCGGAACGTCGAGCGCCTCGGCGAGCTCCTGGACGGTAACGCCCTGGGAGACCTTGATGGCGTCGAGGTCCTCGGGGTTCACGCCCTGGGCCAGCGCCTCCTCAATCTTGCGCTCTTCCTGAGCCTTTGCGGCCTCGCGCTCGCGCTTCTCCTTGCGCTTTTTGCGGCGACCAGTGGACTCGCGAGAGGCCTCCTCGACGGCGGCACGAGCCTCCTCGAGCACTTTCTCGCGGCTGTACTCCTCGGCCTCGCGAGCCATGCGGCTGTAGTGGTCCTCTTCGTTGTTGTGACCGCCCTTGCGCTTCTTGCCCTTGCCCTGCTTATCGGGGTTGGGGAAGTCCATACCGGCAGCGACGTTGTTGCTGGCGTTGGTGCGATGGCTGTGGGGACGGCTCTCGGATGCGTTGCGCTCGGAGTTGCTGTCGGAGGCGTTGCGATCGTTACGACGGCCACCGCGACGGTCGTTGTTGCCGCCACGACGGTTGCCGCGCTCGGAGGCGCGCTCGGCCTTGGCCTTCTCCTCGGCGTCCTTCTTCTCCTTGAGCACGGTCTCCTGTGCGGCGATCTGGTCGAGCAGCGAACGGAAGCGCGAACCGGAGTCGGAAGCGGGGACGGCGCGGCGCTGGGCCTCGCGGGCAGCCTCCTCCTTCTCGCGGGCAAGGCGCTCCTGCTCGGCCTTCTTCTTGGCCTCGGCCTCGGCGCGGGCAGCCTCCTCAGCAGCCTGGGCTGCGGCAAACTGGCGACGCTCCTCCTCGCGTGCCTTCTCGGCGGCGATGCGCTCACGCTCGGCCTCGGCAGCGCGCGCTGCCTCCTCGGCGGCGGCTGCCTCCTCCTCGGCCTGCTTGGCGGCCTCGACTTCCTTGGCGCGAGCCTCGATCACCGAGGCGAGCTGCTTGCGGACCATGGCGACATAAGCGTCCTCCAGAGCGGAGGAAGCGGACTTAGCGGGAATCTTCATTTCGGCGAGATGACCCATCAGTTCCTTGGAGGTCATGCCGAACTCTTTGGCCAGGGTGGACACACGGACTTTTGCCATATGACTTCACCTACCCTTTCTGGCACCTTGGGTGCCTAGAGACTGAACGAGCGTGGGAGATGCGCCGGGACCCGCCCGGCGCGACCGCGCGCTAGATCAGGTCCTCCGCATCATCGAAGGCGTCGGTGTCGTGGACACCGCAGAAACGGGAGCCGGGGCGGGCCTGGTTGCGGCACTGGACGCCGTCCTCGGACACGTACTCGCAGCGACGGACGTCGTCGTCCTCGTCACCGATCAGGTCGGCGGCGGGCTCCTCGTGAACGGGGACGTTCTTGAGGATGTCGGCGGCAAGGGTCTCGGACTTGATGTCGATGTGCCAGCCGGTCAGGCGAGCGGCGAGGCGGGCGTTCTGGCCCTCCTTGCCGATTGCGAGCGAAAGCTGGTCGTCGGGCACGATGACGCCGGCGTAGGCCTTCTCCTCGTCAATGAGGACGCGAGTGACCTTGGCGGGCGACAGGGCGTTGGCGACGTAGACGGCAGGATCGGCATCCCACAGGATGACGTCGACGCGCTCGCCACGGAGCTCGCCCACGACAGCGCGAACACGGCTGCCCTTGGGGCCGACGCAGGCGCCCACGGGATCCAGACGGTCGTCGAGCGAGTGGACGGCGACCTTGGAGCGCTGGCCGGGCTCGCGGGCGATCGACTTGATCTGAACGGTGCCCTCATAGATCTCGGGCACCTCCTGCTCAAACAAACGACGCATGAGCTCGGGGTGGGTACGGGAGATGACAATCGGCGGACGGCTGTGCTCGCCACGAACCGGCTGCAGGTTGGAGTTGGGGTCGCGAACGTCGATGATCACGGCCTTGATGTGCTGGTTGTGCAGGTAGCGCTCGCCCATCGGACGCTCGTTGCGCTCGTTCTCGTAACGACGCTGATCGAAGTGCGGCAGCTCGGCCTCGACGCCCTCGCAGATCTTGACGATCGTGAAGTCGGGCGTGGACTGCAGCACGGTACCGCTGATGAGGTCACCGATGCGGCCGGAGAACTCCTCGTAGATCTGCTCGCGGGCGGAGTTACGCACGATGGCGTTGATCTCGGCCTTGGCGTGCTGGGCAGCGATGCGGCTCGTGTTCTTGGGAGTGACGTCGATCTCCTCGAACTCGGTGAAGTTGCCCTCCTCGTCCATGGAATCGTCGATCGGCTCCAGGCGGTAGACGTAGATCTTGCCGGTGGTGCGGTCGATGGTCACCTTGGCGCCCCACTCAAGATGCAGAATCTCGGCATAGCTCTTGGCGAGCGACTGCTCCAGGCGGTCGATCAGGTAGAGCTGGTCGATGTGCTTCTCCTGGCAAAGCTCCATCAGGGCGGACATCATGTCGGATGCTGCCATCTTACTTTCCTTCCTTCGCGGGCTTGAAGTCGTAGGTGGGCTTCAACTTGCACTTTTTAACATCAGAGAAATCGAGGGTAACGGACTCGCCGTCCTCAAGCTCGAGGGTCACGTTCGTCTCGGTGGCGGCGACAATCTTGCCGGCGTACTTGCGACGACCCTCGGTGGCGGTGGAGGTGAGCTCGCAGTTCTCGCCCACAAAGCGGGCAAAGTCGCACGGGCGGCGTAGCGGGCGCGCCATGCCCGGGCTCGACACCTCGAGCGTATAACTCGAAGAGATGGGGTCGAGCTCCTCAATCACATCGCCGACCCACTTGGTGTTGGCCGTGACGTCGTTGAGCGACAGGCTCTGACCCTCGGCACCCTCGATACGCACACGCACGCAGGGGGCCTTGGTGGCACCCACGAGCTCGACGTCGACGATGTCGACATCGTGCTGGGGAGCGACGGCCTCGAGCGCGTCGATGATCGCCTGCTCGGTCTTAGTCTTGACCATTGCGGCACCTCCATCCATACAAAAAAGAAGCGGAGCCGAAACCCCACTTCTTTCAATTACAACTTCATTTGCAAGCAAACTATACCAATAGCTGCGGAAACGTGCAAGCATAGTACGAATCTGCAGGTCAGCGTGCGCACAGCTTCTCCACAAGAATAGAACAATTGACAGCAGGCACCAGGACAGGTGCATGAAAAACGAGGGGCGACCCAGCCGGATCGCCCCTCGCCTATAGCACGTCAACTATGCGCGCAGCGCTTACTTGACCACCAGGTTAACCAGCTTGCCGGGCACGCAGATGGCCTTGACGACCGTCTTGCCCTCAGTCCACTTGGCGACAGCAGCCTCGGCGGCAGCCTGCATCTCCTCGTTGGAGGCGTCGCGGGCGACGTCGATGCGGCCACGGACCTTACCGAGCACCTGAACGACGATCTGCACCGTGTCCTCGATGGACTCGGCCAGGTCGAACTCGGGCCAGGCGGCGGTGTAGGCATTGCCCTCACAGCCGAGGGCCTCGTGCCACAGCTCGTCAGCCCAGAACGGGCAGATGGGGGCAAGGACGCTCACGATGTCCTTGGCCACGCCGTAGCACAGCGCCTTGTCGCGGTCAGCGTCCTCGGTGGCGTTGAGGTAGGCGCTCGCCGCGTTGACGAGCTCCATGACAGCCGAGATCGCGGTGTTGAACTGGCCGCGGTCGAAGTCCTCGGTGCACTTGGCAATGGTGCGATGGCGCTCGCGGTAGAGCTTCATCGCGACCTCGTCGAGCGCGGACTTGTCGAAGGCCACGTTGGCATCGCCGGACTGGACGAGCTGCCAAACGATACGCCAGGCGCGCTTGATGAAGCGGTTAGCGCCCTCGACGGCCTTGGGATCCCAGTCGAAGTCCTTCTCTGGCGGGGCGATAAACAGGATCGCCAGACGCATGGTGTCGGCGCCGTAGGGCTCGATGACCGAGCTCGGGGGCACGACATTGCCCTTGGATTTGGACATGGTGTCGCCGTTCTCGTCCTTGACCATGCCCTGGCACAGCAGGTTGGTGAAGGGCTCGTCAACGCTCAGCAGGCCCAGGTCGCGCAGCGCCTTGGTAAAGAAGCGGCTGTAGAGCAGGTGCAGAATGGCGTGCTCAATGCCACCGATATAGTTATCGACGGGCATCCAACGGTCTGCCGCCTCGCGGGAGAAGGGCAGCTCGGTGTTGTGCGGGTCGGTATAGCGCAGGTAATACCAGCTAGAGCAGGTGAAGGTGTCCATGGTATCGGTCTCGCGCTTAGCCGGGCGACCGCACACCGGGCAGGTGGTCTCGTAGAACTCCTTGCACTCGGCGAGGGTTTCGCCGGCGCCCAGGTCCAGATTCTCGGGCAGCGTCACCGGCAGCTGATCCTCGGGCACGGGGACGATGCCGCAGTGCTCGCAGTGGATGGCCGGGATGGGGTTGCCCCAATAGCGCTGGCGGCTGATGAGCCAGTCGCGCAGACGGAACTCGACCTTGCGACGACCACAGCCCATGGCCTCGAGGTCGGCCACGATCGCAGCCTCGCCCTCGGAGTGCTTACCGCCGCGCATGCCGGTGTACTTGCCGGACTGGACCAGCGTGCCTTCGGCAGCGTGGGCGCAATCCCAGTCGACAGTCTCGGCATGGAAGGTATCGATGGTCTCGCCGCTGGCCTCGACGGCAGCGCGATCGTCATCGTCCAGGATAATCGGCACGATCGGCAGGTCGTACTTACGGGCAAACTCAAAGTCGCGCTGGTCGCCACAGGGAACGGCCATGACGGCACCGGTACCGTAGTCGGCAACGACATAATCGGCAACCCACACGGGGACCTTCTCGCCGTTGACGGGGTTTACCACATAGCGGCCCGTGAAGGCACCGTGCTTCTCGAGGGTGCCCTGGGCACGCTCGACGGCAGAGATATGCTTGGAGTCCTCGACGATCTTGGTGACGGCCTCCTCGTACTCCGTGCCCTCGACGAGCTCGTGCAGGCCGGCGTACTCGGGAGCCAGGACAAAGAAGGAAACGCCAAAAAGGGTATCGGCACGCGTGGTAAAGACGGTGATCTTGCCCTCGTCGCCCTCGATGGGCTCGCCATCCTGGTCGCACAGGGTAAAGTCGACCTCGGCGCCCTCGGAGCGACCGATCCAGTTGGCCTGCATCTGCTTGACGCGCTCGGGCCAGCCGGGGAGCTTCTCCAGGTCGTCGAGCAGCTCCTGAGAGTACTCGGTAATCTTGTAGTACCACTGCTCAAGGTCGCGCTTCTCGGGCTCGGTGCCGCAGCGCCAGCACTTGCCCTCGGTGACCTGCTCGTTGGCCAGAACGGTCTTGCAGGTGGGACACCAGTTGACCGGGTTCTTCTTGCGGTAAACCAGGCCCTTTTCCCACATCTTCTCAAAGATCCACTGACCCCAACGGTAGTAGTCAGGACTGCAGGTCTTAACCATGCGATCCAGATCGTAGGAGAAGCCCATGCGCTTCATCGTGGCGAGCGCCTGGTCCATGTTCTTATACGTCCAGGCGGCAGCCTGCGTGTTGTGCTTGATGGCGGCGTTCTCGGCAGGCAGGCCAAAGGCGTCAAAGCCGATGGGGTGCAGCACGTCGTAGCCGCGCATGCGGGCCTGACGGGCCATGGCATCGCCGATGGTGTAGTTGCGCGCGTGGCCCATGTGCAGGTCGCCCGACGGATACGGGAACATCTCGAGCACGTACTTCTTGGGCTTGCTGTCGTCGGTGTCGACGGCAAAGAGGTTGGAGTCCTCCCAGGCCTTCATCCACTTGGACTCAATGGCCTGCGCGTCGTAGGCAGGGATCTCATCCTTATGATCTGTGCAATCGCACATATCAGCTCCTTTAATCTTAGCTGGGGTCGGTCGGCTTAGCTTTGTTCGCTACTGCGGACAGTCCTGCGCAAGACGAAGAGCACATTAAGTGCTCTTCTTTGCGTGCGGAACTTGTAGCGAACAAAGCTAAGCCGACCGACCCTAAGGTTAACTTGACTGATGATAGCAAATACGACAAGCGAGATGCCTGCAACTTACAGGCATCTCGCTTTATCTAAATAACGTGGTTGTGAATCAACCAATAATTGTTACCCGCCCAAGCATGGTCGGGTTTTCCAAGTGCCGCAGATTGCCGTGAAAGAGGAGCGACGCGTACTTTGGTACGCGAGCGACGGTTTGAGGTCCAAGGTGCGGTGCTTGGGAAAGCCGCCTAGCGGTAGCTGACGCTCTGCTGGGAATCCTTGACGACAACGTCGTGGGCGCCGCCTTCGACGATGGAGGTGGAGCTTACCAGGGTCAGGCGTGCCTTTTCCTGGAGCTCGGGGATCGAGAGGGCGCCGCAGTTGCACATCGTGGACTTGACCTTGTAGAGCGTGCCGCCCACGCCGTCCTTGAGGGAACCGGCGTAGGGAACGTAGGAGTCGACGCCCTCGACGAAGCTAAGCTTCGCGGCGCCGCCCAGGTCGTAGCGCTGCCAGTTGCGAGCACGCGCAGAACCCTCGCCCCAGTACTCCTTCATGTACTGGCCGTTCACGTTGACGCGCTCGGTCGGGCTCTCATCGAAGCGGGCGAAGTAGCGGCCCAGCATCATAAAGTCGGCACCCATGGCAAGGGCGAGCGTCATGTGGTAGTCGTAAACGATGCCACCGTCGGAGCACACGGGCACGTAGACGCCGGTCTCCTCGTAGTACTCGTCGCGAGCGCGGCAGACGTCGATCAGCGCGGTGGCCTGGCCACGACCGATACCCTTGGTCTCGCGGGTAATGCAGATGGAACCGCCGCCGATACCGACCTTGATGAAGTCGGCACCGCAATCGGCCAAAAAGCGAAAGCCCTCGGCGTCGACGACGTTACCGGCACCGACCTTGACGTCCTCGCCGTAGTTGGCGCGGATCCACTCGATGGTGCGCTTCTGCCACTCGCTGAAGCCCTCGGAAGAGTCGATGCACAGGACATCGGCGCCGGCCTCGATAAGCAGCGGCACGCGCTCGGCATAGTCGCGGGTGTTGATACCGGCACCGACCATGTAGCGCTTGTCGCCGTCGAGCAGCTCGTTGGGGTTGGTCTTGTGGCTGTCGTAATCCTTGCGGAAGACGATGCCCATAAGGTGATCGTTATCGTCGACGATGGGCAGGGCGTTGAGCTTGTTGTCCCAGATGACGTCGTTGGCAACCTTGAGGCTGATGTTCTTGTCGCCCACGATGAGCTGCTCGCGCGGGGTCATGAACTCGGAGACCTTCGTCTGGTGATCATCGCGGCTGGGGCGATAGTCACGGCTGGTGACGATGCCCAGGAGCTTGCCCTTGGGAGTGCCGTCGTCGGTGACCGGCATGGTGGAGTGACCGGTCTTCTCCTTGAGCTCGATGACCTGCTCCATGGTCATGTCGGGGGTCAGCGTGGAATCGGACTGAACAAAGCCGGCCTTGTGATCCTTGACGGCCTTGACCATAGCGGCCTCGGACTCGGCGCTCTGGGAACCGTAAATGAAGGACAGGCCACCCTCGGTAGCGAGCGCGACACCCATGTCGACGCCCGAGACGGACTGCATGATGGCGGAAACCATGGGGATGTTCAGGGTGATTGCCGGCTTCTCACCGCGCTTAAAGCGGGTTAGCGGCGTCTTAAGAGAGACGTTGTTGGGGATGCACTGCGAGGACGAGTAGCCAGGGACCAGCAGATACTCCGAAAACGTGTGGGACTCACCGGGAAAGAACGTAGCCATGTTTCTCCTTTTTCCATGCGACCGGTCGGCTGCAGGCCTCGTAGGACCCAGCCCAACCTTGGGCGCCCAATACTGGGGAAGTATCTTAACGCACTTTGACTGCTACAATGCATGATTTAAGAAGAGCACACGAGGGTTTGACGCAGGCTTTGCGTTTGCCCAGCAAACACTTTAGCGGGGAGACGTGGAGCGTATGAAGTACAAGACGACGGCAAAGTTGGTCATTCAAGCGTGCGACAAAGATCTGCCGGGCGTGTTCGGCCACGGCTGCGTCTTACTGCTGCAGGGCATCGCCCGCGAGCACTCGCTCAACCGCGCCGCCAAGAGCATGGGCATGGCGTACTCCAAGGCCTGGCGCATTGTGAACGAGGCCGAAGGACAGCTGGGCTGCAAGCTCATCGAGCGCGACGGAGCCCGCGGATCCACCCTCACCCCCGCCGGCGAGCGAGCCATAGCGGCCTACGAGGAGCTGCAGACCGACATCAACAACGTCATCGCCACCAAAGCCAACGCCCTCATCGCCAGCATCAAAGAGTAGCCAATTTGGGGCTTTTTAGCCGGTCGGTCACCATAGATGATTTTTCTGGGACGGGGATTAAAAAATCATTGTGTACCTAATGATTTTTTAATCCCCAGAAAAATCATCGGAGGGCGTTGTCTAGGGTGGCGGCCACGATCAAGGGGTCGTCGGTGCCGGCGAAGAGGCGGACGGTGCTCCCCTGTTTGCCACGTGGGGCCGAAAGACGCGTCGTTGCGCCGCCGGCAGGCGATGTGCGAAACTCCCCCGGCAAAGCGTCGAACAGCTCGCCTGCGCTACGCTCTATCAGGTCAAATTCAACTGCCGGGCCAAAACCGTGCTCGAGGATTCCCGTTGCAGCCGCATGGTCGGGATGCGAGCTCAGCCCGGGATAGCGCACGTTGCGCACCATCTCATTGGCGGCCAGATACTCGGCAAGCGCACGTGCGCGGTCGAAATGCGCCTGCATGCGGGCATCGAGCGAGTCCAGCCCGCGCTCCAGCACACCGACCTCGTCAGCAGGCATATCAAGCTTGGCCAAGCCACAGCCCTCGAGCAGGGCATGCGCGCACTCAGCCGCGGCATCCACGCGATGGCGTTTGAGCTGCGAGCGCGCCACCGAAGCGGCAACGAGCTTGCGCGGCGCCTCACCGGCGAACACGCGGTCGAGTGCCTCGAGCGACAGCACGGCACCCAAACGCAAAGGATCGCAGCCAAAGATGGAAGCCACGGTGTTATCCACCACGAGCAGCGCACGTGCCTCGCGAGCCGCGCGGCCCAGAGCGCGAAGGTCGGGCACACACAAACCAAACCCGCCGATGGAGTTGACGAACCACCACAGGTGCAACCCCTCGGCATCAAGCGAAGCATCAAAGCCCTCGGACGCGGCAGCAAACGCATCGGCGGACCACGAGCCCACCAGCGCGACATCGCAGCCATCAAAGCCGCTCGCAAACGCATCGACAAAGTCGTCCGCAAAGGCCACCAGGCGGTCACCAGGACGCACAATACCCAGCAGCGACAGAGCCGCCGGCACATGCGGGGCCGCAACAAGACGCGCCTCACGCGCGCCGGTCCTTACAGCCCAGGCCTCTTCTAGCTGCTGTACATCCACAAGGCACCGCCCTTTCATAAGCAAAAACCCACGATACGGGTGTTCCCCGCATCGTGGGCAACGGCTGCAGTATAGCGCCGATATGCGACGAAACGCCTAGATGTTGAGCGTGTGATAGTTCACGCTCGCACCCGGAGCGTCAACCGTCACGCCATAGGCCTCGGGATAGATGCGCGTCGAAAACACGAGCGCGCCATCGTTCACAAATACCTCGACCGACGAGACATCGCCAACAATGCGCACGTTACGAACCTCGTCGATAGGCTCCCAGCGCACGGTGCGACCGCAGCCGGCAGAAGCGCGACCCTCATCGGTAAATCGCATCTCAAAGCGCGCGGGCAGCTCGCCATTGGCGGGCACAAACGCCAGCTTCAGCTCGCCATCAACGTTTGCGGTAAACGCGCCGTCGGCACCGTCAACAACAACGTCAAAGCAGGTATCGCCGGCAACCTCCAACGAGCCCTCCCCTACACGCACCGAGACATAATGGTGCTCAATCTCGCGCGCCGGCTGCTGCAGCACCACGCCGCTGGCACCGGCTGTAAGCTCACGCGGCACCGTCATGCAGTGCTGCCAGCCCGCAACCAGCGTCGGTGTGTTGCCATAGGTCGGCTCATCGGGCATGCCCATCCAGCCGATCAGAATGTGGCGACCGTCCTCGGACGTAAACTCCTGCGGAGCATAGAAGTCAAAACCAGCGTCCCACAGGCGGAACTCGCCCAGCTCATAAGCGTCATTGCCACCCGTAATGTCGCCCGTAACAGGCATGTAGCCCGCTGCATACACATTGCCGCGGTCCCAACGACCGCCCTCAAGACCCTGGGGCGAGAACGACAAAAATGCAGCGGTATCGCCATTCGCATCGAGCTCGATATAGCCGGGGCACTCCCACATAAAGCCAAAACGCTCGGCCGTAGACACGCGGCTCTCGAGCTGCCAGCTCAGCATATCGGCTGAGCCATACACCAGAATCTCGCCCACATCGCGCCCGGCACCCTCGCCGTGCATGGCGCAAAATCGACTATCGACATGCGGGCCATCCACGCGACGACGTGCGCCCAGCACCATGTGATAACGCCCGTCCGCGTCACGCCACACCTTGGGATCGCGCACATGGCAGGTCAAGTCCTCGGGATAATCATCGGACGCAAGCACCACGCGCTTTTGGCTGAACTCCCGACCGGCAAGGCCATCAACGCTCTCAACATAGACGGTATCGGCGCGGCGGCCGGTATTGACGTAGTCGTACGTGCCGTCTGCATCGGAAAGCTTAACGTTGCCTGTATAAAGCACGCGAATGCGGCCGTCCTCGGCAAGCGCGGAGCCCGAATACACACCATGGCAATCGAACGGCTCGTCAGGCAACAGTGGGGCGCCAACGTAGTCCCACGTCATAAGATCGCGACTCGTCGCATGACCCCAGACCTTAACGCCACCCTCGACGTCAAACGGCGCGTATTGAAAATAAGCGTGGAACACGCCGCCCGCTTGGCAAAGACCGTTGGGGTCGTTGAGCCAGCCAGCCGGCGGCATAATATGGAAGCGCTGGCCATACACGCCATGACCGCACTCAGAGGCGGCGGCGTCAACAGCGGCAACCAACTTTGCAAGGTCGCGGCCAAGTGCATTAGACATATCAAAGTCCTAACGGATCGAAAGTTACAAGGCGCCAGAGATCGGCACCAGATACGGGAAACGCCCGCGAGCATACAGCCCGCGGGCATTCCCTCAATCAAAAGCTCTTAGGCCTGCTCGGAAGCCTTGGGCTCGTCCTTGTACAGGACAAACGAGACGCCAAAGGAAACCATCGCGGCGACCGCAAACATGATCGCGTACTGCACGGGCTGGGCCAGGCACAGCAGGATACCGAAGATACCGGTAACGCCCGTGCCGGAGGCAGCCAGCGAAGTGAGCGCGCAGACCAGGGCGCCGCAACCACCGCCGATGCAGCCGGCGATGAAGGGCTTAAAGAAGCGTAGGTTCACACCAAAGATGGCAGGCTCGGTAATGCCCATGAAGGCGGACAGAGCCGAAGGAAGCGCCAGGCCCTTAATCTTGGCATCGCGGGTCTTAAAGGCAACGGCGAGCGCGGCACCACCCTGGGCGATGTTGGCAGCGCTGGCGATGGGCAGCCAGTAGGTCACGCCGTACTGGGCGAGCTGGCCCAGGTCGATGGCGGTGTACATCTGGTGGATACCGGTAACGACCGTGGGAGCATAGAACAGGCCGACGATAAAAGAACCGATGCCGAAGGGCAGGGTCAGCAGGGCCTGGATCAGACCGAGGATGGCGTTCTCAGCCCACACAAAGATGGGGCCGACGGCAACGAGCGTCACGAGCACGGTCACGAACACCGAGACAAGCGGGGTCACAAAGAGATCGAACATCTCGGGAACGATCTTGTGCAGACGCTTCTCGAGGAAGGCCAGAATGGCGCAGGCGATAACGATGGGGATCACATGGCCCTGATAGCCGACCCACTCAAAGCTGTACACGCCGGGGATGACGTTGACCATGGTCTGCACGCCCTCGGAGGCAACCGTATAGGCGCTCTGCAGCGAGGAGTTGATGAATGCACCACCGACGACGGCGCCCAGATACGGGTTGGCGCCAAAGGCCTTAGCGGCGGAGTAACCGATCAGGATCTGCAGAATGCCAAAGGACGTGCCCGAGACCAGGTCGGCAATCTTATAAATAAAGTTATTGGTGTCGAGCGCGATAAAGCCGTTGGAGGCCATAAAGTTGAGGGCGCTCATAATGCCCAGCAGCAGGCCCGAAGCCACGATGGCGGGGATAATGGGGACAAAGACGTCGCCGAGCACCTTAATGGCACGCATAAAGATGTTCTGCTGCTGTGCCGCGGCCTCCTTGACCTCGGCCTTAGAGGCGGCATTGATACCGCCGAGGGCGATGAACTCGTCGTACACCTTATTGACGGTGCCGGTGCCAAAGATAATCTGCAGCTGGCCCTGGGCCTCAAAGACGCCCTTGGCGCCGTCGATATTCTCGAGGGCCTCCTTGTCGACCTTGGCGTTATCGGCAACCACCAGGCGCAGACGCGTGGCGCAGTGTGCGGCCGAAATAACGTTGTCGGCGCCACCGATGTTGTCGAGCACCTCTTGGGCTGATTTGCGGTAGTCCATGACTTCCCTTTCCTCCAACGGGAGCATCTGCACCCGGCCATCTTTGACACTTACACTGTAATCGTTTTCAGTTTCATATGTCTGTAATCGTTTTCATAGTAGGGTGAACGGTAGGAAAAAGCCGGCGAATGGTAGTTTTGGGACAAAAAACGGGGGACTCAAAGGCGGGCAGGCACGATCAAGACCTAGACATTCATCAACTGATGGCCGAGCTTAAGCGTCTTTAGGCCGTTCTCCCCCTCCGCGCCATCGAGCGTGTTGAGCAACATATTGGTCGCCTCGACACCGCTGGTCAGGTAGCCGTAATGCACGGTGGGAATGCCGCCCGTCAGCGCGCGCAAAAACGCGTTGTCGCCGAAACCGCTCACGCGGTGCATGCCCTCGCCCATGCCGCGAACCTCATCGATGGCACGCAGCGCGCCCGCCGCCATGGTGTCGGTCGCGCAGGCGATAAACGAAACATCGGGAGCGACGGAAAGCAGCTCACGCGCCGTACCATAGCCCGAGTCGAGCGTAAACGAGCCCAGGCGAATCAAGGCGGAATCGAGCGGGTTGCCCGCAGCGCGCAGGCCGGCCTCAAAACCGCGACGGCGGTCATAACCGGCCGCGCGGTCCTCTTCGGTAACTCCAATATAGGCAATCTTGCCGTCCACGCGACCCGCAAGCGCATGACCCAGCTCAAAGGCGGCCTCGTAATCGTCATGATAGACGCACGCCGCGCCCTCGACATGTTGGCCGATCAACACAATGGGCACGCGGCACGATTCAATCGCGCGACGGTGCTCGTCGGTGATCATGGTTGCCACCAGCACAATGCCATCGACCGGGTGGTTTTGGAATAAATCGAGGTATTCGAGCTCGCGATCGGGGGCGTTATCGGTATTGGCAAGCAGCATCTGGTAGCCACGGCGACCGAGAACCTGGCCAATACCGGCGGTAATGCGGCTCACGGATTCCGAGTTAATCTTAGGTACGATGACGCCGATGAGCTTGGTGGAACCGGTGCGCAGCGCGCGAGCCTGGCTGGATCGCACGTATCCGGTCAACTCGATTGCCTGCTTAATGCGCTCGGCCTTGTCCGCCGAGATATATCCACCGTTGAGGTAGCGCGAGACGGCGGCGCTCGAAACGCCCGCCAGCTCGGCCACATCTTTCATCTTTACCACGAGCACCCCTGTCATTGAAATCGCTTTCACCATGATACCCAACCCATGCCAGCAAATTGAGCAAATGAGACGGGCCCATGGATCATTTCAACCGCCCAGGTCGAGCAAACGTCAGCGAGCGGGCAGCTGCCGTGACGAGGTGCCGCGAAAGAGGAGCGAAGCGTACTTTATGTACGCGAGCGACGGTTTGAGCGGCAGATCGCCCGGCAGATGCCCGCACAGCGTCGACCGGTCCGGCGTTTGTTAAAACGCCGGAACATAGTTAGCCGTGATATTCGCCGTTGTATTGGATCAACGTCAGATCTTCAACGCCGTCGAGTGCGCGAATGGCATCCGCATAGGGCATGTCAACGCCGTCCGAGAACACCTCCACGGCCATCTCGACCTTATCGCCGCGCATGGTCTTGGACTTCACCGTAAACTTGGTGCGACCAAACGCGCGCACGATATCGTCGCCGATGGTCTGGCCCGTGTAGTGGATGACCATCATGTACACGCGCGCCTTGTCCTGGTGGCTCGCAAAGCCGGCAACCATCACCACGATCACCACCGCCGTGAGCCCCACGAGTGCGTACATGCCGGCACCCGCCGTAATGCCCGTGGTAATGGCCCAAAACAGGTACAGCAGGTCGAGCGGGTCCTTAACCGCCGTACGATAGCGGACGATTGACAGAGCACCGACCATACCGAGCGAGATGACCACGTTGGTCGAAATCGCGAGCGTGACCATGCAGGTGAGCACGCACATGCCCACAAGCGTCACGGCAAAGCTGCGCGAATACACCACGCCGGTAAAAAAGCGCTTGTACACGTAATAGATCAGGATGCCCATGGCGAGCGCCTCAGCAGCGAAAGGCCAATCTTGGCAGGGTCGACCTGGCCAAACGCCTCCAAGACGGAGTTCTTAAAAAAGTCCCTGGTGCTCATGGTCTAAATATCCCCTCGGTTCTCAAAATCCGATTCCCAGTAATTAAATCCGCGCAGGTAGGCGGTCTTTTCGTAACACAGACAGTACTTGGAGACCGCCGTAAGCTCGGCCGCTCCCGGCGGCACCATATCACGCACCAGCTGCGGGCAAAACTCCGTAAACTTGACCTCCATCACCAGCTTGCCGGGCTCCAGGACCGGCAGCGCGGGCAGCGTCGCGTCAAAGATATCGAAGCTTCCCACCGTGGCACGCACGTTCATGTCAAACGTAATGCGCACGGTGCCCTCATCCATCACCCACGGCTCGCGCTCGTAGTCCACGATGGTCCGCGGGCGCATCATGTTGCAGATGCACTCAATGTAGAACTCGCGACAGAGCGGATAGGGGCTCCTCAGCAAAAAGTCGTAGTCGCCAGCCAGAATCTGCTCAAACTCGCCGCGCGTAAGTGGCGCGTCCTCCTTATAGATCCAGCTGCCGTACTTCTTTTTGCGCTCGAGCTTAATCACCTTGTCGCCGCCGTTATAGATGCGCACACGATACTTTTTGCGCATAAGAATGCCGGCATCTTTTTCCTCGTAGGCCGAGTTGCAGTAGTCGTCAAAGTACAGGCTGCGAATGGTGTAACCGCCCGCCTGCGCATGTTTGTCCAGCTTAAACACCGGCGCCATGCGACAGGCAAGCGCAGCGTGCTCGCCCTCGTTAATGAGATATTTGAGCTCGTGGCGGTAACGCTCCTGCGTGGTACGCGCGGGAGGTGCCGTCAAGCGCTCAAGCAACGCGCTAGCCCTCCTCATACGTGTCCTCCACGACCTTACCGCCGTCTTGCACGTAAAAACACTTCATGCCGTAGTGCTTACCGTCGTCGGTCACATAGTAGTCAAACGCATCTTGCGTATAGCCGTCGGAGTTGGTGGCACGCACGCGCACAAAATACTGGCCGGCATCGGGCGCATCGCAGGTAACCTCAGGCAGCAGCACGTCCTCGGCCTTAAATAGCACGTCCTTGATGGCATAGTCGCGCGCAAGCTCCACGGTGTAGCGAATGTCGCGCGCCTCAAAGTCGTAGGACGCATCCCAGTTAATACGGAGCTTACCGTTATCAATCTGCGGCACGCCGATGTAGAACGGCATGGGCTTTTTAAAACTCTCGCGAAAGCTCTTGTAGTTCTCCTCGATCTCGGAGGGAATCGCCGCGGCGATCTGCTCGTATTGGTCCTTGGTGACAGGCAGATGGTCAATATCGGGCGAAGCAAAGACTAGCGATTCGGTAACCTCGCGATAATGCTTGATCATCTTGCTCAGGCGTGCCTCGGTCATATACGAGCGCAGGTCCTTGACGGCGCCGTCGAGCTCGCTGCGGAACGATTTGCTGCGCAGCGCACGATTGAACAGTACGTTGCCCCAGTAGTTGCTTGCGCCGCGCTCCCAGCTCGCGTAGTCCGAAAACCCGGTAAGAGAAAGCTCCAGCTTACGCAGCATGCCGTCGTTATCCCAATCTAAAAAGTACCAGGTATTTGAATTGAGTGGGCTGTACAGATAGCAGTTACGGTTCTGCGTATCGCAGTTGCCCGTCAGAATCTGAAACGCCAGCCAATAGACCAGATTCTCGGTATCAAAGTAGGTGTCGAGCACGTTATCGATCTTTTGCGATTCGTCGTTGAGCGCATCGAGCATCTCGATGAGCTTGGTGTGGTCCGAATCGCCCTTAATCTCGAGCATGCCCTCAAAGTTTGCCTGGTTGTAGCCGGAATCATCGGCAAGCTTAATGGTGTCCTTGTAGCGATGGAAATCGAAGCTGTTCACCTTGTACAGATGCCCGCTCTTATCCAAGCCGTGCGCCTTAAGCGCCGTTTTGTTGAGCTGCTCCACCTGCGTAAACGGGCCGTAGTCCTCAAAGGTGTCGTTGGACTTTTCGGTCTGGTCGCACACCCACAGATGCACAAACTGCGTGCGCAGGCCCATCATCTGGGGAATCCCACGGATAAGGTCGTAGGCCATCTTGTTGCGAAAACGCATACCCTCGCCCATGTGCTTGTTGAGCGCAATCGCGCGCTGTTGACGCCAGGTACCCTTGCCCTTTTTGAGCTCCACCTTGTAATTCTTTTGCGAGTTGTTGCTCGATGTCTGACCGCGCACCTGCACGGTGGCATTGGGCGCTTCCTCGCCATAGCCAACCTCGCCGGCCACCGGGCCGTCTTCGTCGCCCGGCTGCAGCAGGCCCATAACCTGATAGCGCGTCACGCCCATATCGGCATAGTCATACACCGAGTACGTGTTGATCTCAGCCCAGCTGTGGTCGGTGTTCTCAGAGCTGTTGCCGCGTGAGACCGTCAAGTACATGGTCACAATACCCGAGTCATCGTAGACCTCGTACAGCTCGTCTTTATCGCGTAGGTGCTTGGTACCGTCCGAGGACTCGGCCTTTTTAATCTTGTCCTGCTTTTTAACCTTTTTAGTCGAGGATTCGTCCTGAGACGAACAGCCCGTAAGCAACAGCGCGCCGGCAGCCGCCTCGATCAGGCAGCGGCGAGACATCAACTTATCGATCATCAGAACCTCCCCAATGTTTTTGGTACAGGCGAACCACCATACGTTCAAACGCACTGCGCGGCTCACCGCCCGCGCGCTTGTCCTCGTAGCATTGCTCAACACGGTCGAGCACCCGGCCAAGTTCGGTAAACCAGCCCGTCTTGTCGGTCGCCACAATGGGCTGCTGGCTCAGGATACGATACGGCAAGTTGGCGGTATAGGTATCGAGCCGCAGCAGCGCCACGATAAAAAACACCGCCGCACCCAACAAAAAGCCAAAGCCGTAAAACTGCTGCGGCAAAAGCAACGACACGGCAGTCGCCAGCCCGGCCACACCCGCAAACAGCCCCGAGGCCAGCACGGCTCCCTTATAGTCGGTAAAGTACAGCAAGATAAGCATCACCGTATTGCCCACGGCATACAGGCCATAGCCCACACACAGCGTGCGAAAATACCCATGCATCAGGTTGTTAAAACCCAACGGTAGGGCCGACAGCACCGTGGTCTCGAGCGAAATGACCGCCGCGGTCACAAACAGCTGCTTGAGCGCACAAAAGCGCAGCTCGCTGTTAAGCGTAGAGAGCATCTCCTCCTCGGCCACCACAATATCGCCTACCACGCCGCCGTCATTGAACAGGCTGTAGTAGTCGCGGTAGCGCGGATAGAAGTTGACCTCGACCGAGACCACAAAGTTGACGGTCGTGACCAGGATCGTCAAAAACGCAATGAGCGCCGGCACATCGTAGTAGGGCGCACCATAAAACAAGCCCTTGACCTGCACGCCAATAGGACCGGCCCAAATAATCACCAGGTGCGCAAAGAGTCCCAGATTGGTTAACAGGCCCGTGAGCGCCAGCGGCATAAACTGATCGAGCCACTGCAAAAAGGGCCAGGGGCTGCGGTCGCTCTGAGGAAAATACCGGTACAGCAGTACCACGTCCCAGGCTAGCATGACGCCGTAGCCCAGAGCAATTGACGCCAACAGGCCCTCGACCGGCGGCAGTCCCAGCGCCAGCGCGGCCAGGGCGCACAGGCACGCCACGCCAATGGCAGCCGCAAAGCTGCACAGGATGCCGCGGTAATCCTTGATGGCCGTGAGGTAGCTCATGCCGTTCCAGTTGACGATCATAATGTTGAACAACCACAGGCACAGCAGCCCCTGCAGCAGCGTGGCGCCCGAGAACAGCAAAAAGACGCCGTAGAGCACCGTGCCCGCAACGAGCATGACAGCATTGGAGCCCCAAAACGAAGGCAGAATCTCGTCCTCGCGCTCGGCAAACAACATATCAGCCAAAAAGCGCGTGACCGGCATGGAGAAAAAGCTCGTGAGCGTAAGCGAGGCCAGCAGTGTGTAGGTCACCATGCACACCAGCAGATCCTGGTTGGCACGGCCCACACCCCACAGACCGCACAGCACCAAGATACCCACCTGGAGCAGAACGCCCAACAGCATGGGGCCCGTGCACACAATGCCGGCGTAGCCGTAAGCGCGCATCGTGGCAAACAGGCCCGTGCGCCTAAACAGGCGCTTGAGCTCAAAACCGATTCCGGCCACCGGCTACTCCCCCTCTCTGGGCAGGTCAAACGCTTGCGCCGTCTCGTCGTACAGCGCGCGATAGTTGGCGAGCATCTGCTCGTGCAAAAAGTACGTGGCAACGCGACGCTGCCCGCGCTCCCCCATCTCAATGCGACGGGCGCGGCTCACGCACATGCGCTCCATGGCATCGGCCAAGCCCTTGCGATACATGGGCGGCGTCACAAATCCCGCCACGCCAAAGTCATCGCCTGGAGCGCCTTCGAGCAGCTCACGGCAGCAGCCCACCTCGGTCGTCACGCAAGGACGGCGCGCGGCAAGCGACTCTAGCACGCTGAGCGGCTGGCCCTCGGAGATACTCGTTAAAATGGTAAAGTCGAGCTTTTCCCTGTCTCTTATACACATCTGACGCTGCCGACGATAAGGCTCGTGTAGA
>URLR01000029.1 GCA_900548815.1 uncultured Collinsella sp. | reverse complement strand
CTCGGAGATGTGTATAAGAGACAGGCAGTACGCTCACCACCGGACCAATGACCGCATTTGCCAACGGAGCAATGAGCGAGAACGTACCGAAGGCAGGAATGGTAATGGGGAGCGTCGCCAACTGCGAGCACAGTGTGACGGAAAGCAGACTGGCAATGCCCGATGGCACACCCAGCTCACCCAAAGCGTAGGAGGCGTACGGGCAAAAGCACAGGATGGCAAAGACGCTGGCACATGAAAGCTGAAAGCCTATCTCGAACAGCACCGTCGGCCGCAGTAGCACAAAGATGGACATGGTTGCGAAGAGTGCCGATGCGCCGTGCCGGCGACGCCCCGCGCCGTTTACGACAAGCGTCGTGAACACCATGCAGCACGCGCGCACGGCCGAGGGAGACGCGCCCGTAAAAGCAGCGTAGCCCACAAGCGTTATCGCCAATATCGCCCGCTGAAGACCACGTGAGCACCGAGCCTTTTGCAACACACCCTCGATTACAAACCCCACGATAGCCAAATGGCTGCCCGAGACGGCGATTAGATGCGCCGTTCCCGTCACCGAAAACCAGTCGCCCGCCGGTTGGGCGTGCAGCTCGGCCGAACGACCGCAGACGACACCGGCTATGAACGCACGCGCCGGGTCGGTCGCAGGCGCGATGGACGCAAGCAGCCCATTTCGCAGCCGAAGCAGCGGCCCCGGAGAGCCCTCATCGACCGATAAAATCCGAACGGCTTTTACCTTGCATACCTCGCCTCGGAGCACACGCGATCGTCCATACGCATCGTTCTCAAAACGTGAAACGCGACCGATAACACGCATGTGCGCCCCGACCCTGAGCTCGCGGTCACACGATAGGCGAACCGTTGCCAAGTTCTTGCCGTCCGCGCGTGCCTCGCAGGTATAGGAATACACGTCGTCGTTTATGGATGGATCACCCTGCACGACAAACTCGAGGCTGCTTGCCGCTCGAGCGTCGAGCGCCTTCGAGGCGCTTAGCGCGCCCACAGCCCACCACGCCGAGACGACCGCTCCCGCCACGAGACCGACGGACGCGGCATACAGCCACCGCTTCCAAGGGGCAAGCCGCGCACAAGATTGAGCCAGCACAACGAATACCGCCGCCGCGACGGGAATGGCCCATAGCGGCCCGACCGCCGGCGCCTGCTCCCTCAGCAGCGCATCAGCGGTCACGTTGAGCACCAAGGCGCAGCTCATGCACATGCCGGCACACAGGGCCATCGTCCACGGCATCAGGGGCCGCGGAGGCATCACATGCTCGCGCTCGGTCGCACTCATACGCAGATGCAATCTTTGATTTTGGCAAGCTTCTTCTCGCCGATTCCCGACACACGCATCAGATCGTCAACCGAAGCAAAAGCACCGTTCTTTGTCCGCTCATCGATAATCGACTGGGCCATGGAGGGACCGATGCCCGAGAGCGTCTGTAGCTCTGCCGCGCTTGCCGTATTGATATTTAGTAGGCCTGTTGCGCCACTCACACCCGATGATGCGGAAGCCCCACCAACAACACCGGCTTCCGCAATGGACGCCTGCTGCTCCCCTACCGTTGGAACGTGAATCTTCTGTCCATCGACGACCTTAGATGCCCGATTGAGCCCCGTAACGTCTGCCTCGGGCGCCAGCCCGCCGGCGGCATCAATCGCCTGAGCCACCCGCGCGCCATCCTTGAGGCGATATACACCGGGCGACACAACGGCGCCATCGACATCGACATAGACCTCTGCCGCGGCAGAAGCCTTAGTCGAAGAACCTTCGGATGTCTTTCCGCTCGAGGCATCACCGGATCCCGGCTCCACCAACGAGCCCGTACCGTCAGTGCGCTCAAACGACACACCACCGGCACCGCCGCCAAGGTTCGCCATCGCCAAGCCGCTCGCCATCGCAATGACGACCAGTATCGCCATCACCACTGCCTTATGACCGAGCAGCTTGTCCGCCAAGCGGTCCATCCGTTTGACCCGTTCGTGTTGTTCGCGCTGCGCCATAGCAAAACCTCCCAACACCATCGTGTCAGGAAAGGAGCCCTGCAACAGCCACGCTCCAAAACCGGTTTTAGCGGTCAAACCAAAAACCGACCAAAACCTTGCACAAATCTGTCCATTTATTCAGGCACACGTCAGCAAATGAACACTTAGCCGCAAAATGCCCAGATAGCAAAAGACCGACGATGCAGGCGCATCGTCGGTCTATGCACAAAATTACTCGTGATCTTGGTAAATCTCACGCGGAGCAAGCTCCGAATGTTTGCGTTTTAAGGTCTTAGGGGCCTTATACGTATTGCTCTCGAAGTCGATATACTCGGTCTGCTTGAGCAGGCGCTCGATCATCTCCTCGTGATCGAACAACTCCCAGGCCTCATGCACGGCATCGAGTTTGGCGTGCGTCTCGGGACGGCGCGGCATAAACAGCGTGCAGCAGTCGGGAGCGGCCTCAGTCGAGATATCGAACGTACCGATCTCCTCGGCACGCGCAATGATCTCCTGCTTGTCCGAACCGATGAGAGGACGGAACACGGGGATCTTCACGGCCTCGTTGACGGCCATGATATTCTCAAGCGTTTGGGAGGCAACCTGCCCAAGCGATTCGCCCGTCACGATGGCCTTGGCGCCCTCGATGTGCGCAATGCGCTCGGCAACCGAATACATAATACGGCGATACATGATCACGCGCAGGTTGCTGGGACAGGTGACCGAAATCTCACGCTGGCAGTCACCAAACGGCACCACGTACAGGCGGCCGATCTGGACACCCGGCTCAAGCGCACGGATGATGTCCTGCACCAAATACTCGCTCGTATCGGGCGTCTGCGGACGACCGGAGAAATGTACCGGCACGCACACCGCGCCGCGACGCGCGAGCATCCAGGTCGCCACCGGAGAATCGATACCCGACGACAGCAGCGTCACGACCTTGCCGGCAGAACCCACCGGCAGACCGCCCACACCGCGCTCGGAGCGCGCATACACGTAGACGCTACCCTGGACCACCAGTACGTGCACCATAGCGTCAGGATCGTGCATCTGAACCTTTTTATCAGGAAACGCCTCGCACAACACCTCGCCCACCTGACGATTGATGTCAATCGAGGTGAGCCCATAGTCAGTATTGGAGCGCTTGGCGTGCACCTTAAACGAATCGAAGGAACCAAACTCGTGCAGCGCCTTCACGGCGGCGGCGCAGTACTCCTGCGGGTCGCGGTTGGTGTGATACGCCAAAGACACACGAGCAACGCCGGGAACGGTGCGAATGACACGCGCCGCCTCGTCGGCCTGATGCTCGTTAAAGGTCACGAGGATATAACCGGAAATTCGAGACACGGCATTCACGGAAAAGGCGGCCAAGGCCGCCTTGATGTTATCCATGAGGATATGCTCAAAATGTGCGCGGTTCTTACCCTTCAGTCCAACCTCGTGATAGTGGACCAGGCAGACGCGAGCCGCCATTTAGGCTTCAGCAACCTTGTGGCCGAGCGCCTTCTCATAACGGGCCTCGTCGTAAGAGATGTCGCCGTCGACAATCTCATCCATAGCCATCGAAATGGTATCGGCACCGGAAAGCCCGATGGTGATGTCATCGACATCCTGGACGGCAAGCACGCGGTTGTGCTGGCCACGCAACATGCTATTGATGTCGCAGGCGCGCTTGGAGGCAAGCGAAGCGAGCAGGAAGCGGTTGTGATCGGTCTTCTCCAGAAGATCGTCAATGCAAGGCTTTACAACGGACACGGACCTCAGATCCTTTCATGCATATCGAGAACGCGAACGAGCTCATCGGTCGCGCGGTCGAGATCGTCATTCACCACGACGTCGTCGTAGCGGTCGGCAAGGGCAAGCTCATCGGCGGCGTTTGCCATACGCAGCTCAATCGTCTCGGGCGTCTCGGTACCGCGACCGACCAGGCGCTCGCGGAGTACCTCAAGCGAAGGCGGCTTGATAAAGATCAACACGGCCTCGGGGAAACGCTCCTTCACCTGCAGGGCGCCCTGGACATCGATCTCCAAAATCAGAGATGCGCCAGAGGCGAGCTTGGATGTGACCTCGCTCACCAACGTGCCGTAGCAGTTACCGTGGACCTCGGCCCACTCAACAAACTCACCGTTTGCCACGCGGCGGTCGAACTCCTCGCGCGTCAGAAAAAAGTAGTTGACGCCGTCGACCTCACCTTTGCGTGGTGCTCGCGTGGTAGCCGAAACCGTCAGGCCCAGATTCGAGCGGCGCTCGCGCACACGAGTGACGAGCGTACCCTTGCCTGCGCCTGACGGTCCAGAAATCACAAAGAGCTTGGAATCCTGAGCGCTCACTTATTTGGTCAGCTGCTCGAGGAGCTGCTCGCGCTGACGGACGCCGAGGCCCTGGACGCGACGGGTAGCGGAGATACCGAGCTCCTCCATGATCTTGGCGGCCTTGGCCTTGCCATAACCAGGGAGAGACTCGATGAGGGTGGAAACCTTCATGCGGGAAGCGATGGGGTCATCGGAGTTGAGCACGGACTCGAGGGACTTCTCGCCCTTCTTGATCTGCTCGCGAAGCTCAGCGCGGGCGTGACGTGCGGCAGCAGCCTTCTCAAGAGCCTGCTTGCGCTGCTCATCGGTAAGCTGAGGGAGTGCCATTCGTACCTCCAAAAAGTTGGGTTATATCTGATTCAATAATTGGCATTTTAGCACGTAGAACGTACAAAATGCCCAATCGCGGCTCCATAGGTTAGACGATACCCGCAAAAAGTGCAATATACTGCGCCCAAAGTTAAGCCCCTGACCTGCGATTCCACACAAAGGATGGGAAAGTTTACGCAGGCACAGGGGCTATTTTGTGCTAATGAGACCCAAAAGTGGTGACTTAGGGGAATCTTTTAGGCGACGTTTTCGACCAGCTCAGCGACAATAGCGTCAAAGGCGGCAACCGGATCGTCGGCGCCGGTGATGGGACGGCCCACCACAATGTGGCTTGCGCCACGCTCGATAGCCTGGGAAGGCGTCGCCACGCGGGACTGGTCGCCTAAGGCGGCACCCACCGGACGCACACCCGGAGTCACGATCAGGGCATCAGGACCCAGCAGCTCACGCATGTCGTGAGCCTCCATCGGCGAGCACACGATGCCATCGATGCCGTTGGCCTGAGCGAGCTTTGCCAGGCGGGCGGCCTCCTCGGCCACGGGCGACTCGACGCCGATCTCGCTCAAGGCATCCTGATTCATACTCGTGAGCACGGTGATGGCGACGAGCCTGGCGCGGTCCTCGCGCGCCTCCTCGGCACCCTCGCGGCAGGCAGCGAGCATGGCACCCGAACCCAAGCCGTGGACCGAAAGCAGGTCGGCACCGGCAAGCGAGGCCGAACGGGCGGCACCGCGAACCTGATGCGGAATATCATGGAACTTAAGGTCAAGGAAGACCTTAAAGCCCAGGTCCTTGAACGTCTTGACGATCTCAGGACCCTCGGCGTAATAGAGCGTCATGCCAACCTTGAGCCAGGCGGCATGGCCCGAAAGCTCGTGGGCAAGCTCGAGCGCACGCTCACGGTCGCAGTCGAGAGCGACGATTACGCGGTCGCGGGCATCGGTCTCTAGCATTCGAACGCACCTACCAGTTCGTTGATGTCCTTCACGCCCTGGGACTCGGCCCAGGCCTCGAGCTCATGCGCAATCTTGAGCGAAGCGCACGGATCGACGAAGTTGGCCATGCCGACCGACACGCAGGTGGCGCCAGCCAGGATAAACTCGGCCGCATCTTCGCCAGTCATGACACCGCCGACGCCGTTGATGGGGATATCGACGGCCTGGGCGACCTCCCAGACCATGCGAACGGCGATGTGGTGGCACAGCGGGCCCGAAAGGCCGCCCTTGGGCTTGGCCACGCGGGACTTGCGGGTATGGACGTCGATGGCCATGCCCTGGATGGAGTTGATGACCGAAAGGCCGTCGGCGCCGGCAGCCTCGAGGGCCTTGGCGATCTCGGCGACGTTGACCGGCGCCATCTTCACGAAAAGCGGCTTATCGGTCACCTTGCGGCAGGCAGCCATAACGGAAGAGGCACCCTCGGGCGTGGAGCCCATGGCGGCACCGCCGGCGGCGATATTAGGGCAGCTCACGTTGATCTCGTAGCCGGCAGCCCAAGGGCACAGCTCAACATACATCTCGAGTGCGCGGACAAACTCGTCAACGGAGTGCCCGGCAACCTGACAGATGACCTGGCAGCCGTCCTTGGACAGCTGTTCGAGCCACGGACCGGACTCGCGGGCAAAGGCGGCCACGCCGGGGTTCTGAAGGCCCACGGAGTTGATCATACCGCCCGGGATCTCGGCCATGCGGGGCGCGGGGTTGCCGGGCCAGGGCTCGGCAGCGCAACCCTTGGTGGTGATGGCGCCCAGCTGGGAAACATCAAAGAAGTTCTGGAACTGCCAACCGTAGCCAAAGGTACCGGCTGCGGTGTTGATGGGGTTCTGCATCTTGACGCCGCCGAAATCGACGGCCATGTTCACGGTACCCACTAGAAGACCACCACCTTGGAAGCATCGAACACGGGGCCGCACATGCAAGCACCCTTCATACCGTCGACCGTCTCGACATTGCAGGTGTTGCAGGCGCCAAAGCCACAGCTCATCATGCGCTCGAGCGACACCTCGCAGTACGCACCGGCCTCGGCGGCAGCGGCGGCGACTTTCTTCATCATGACGGCGGGACCGCAGCTGGCGACGTAGTCGTAGCCGCCCTCGCCGAGCAGCTCGGCTGCCGGGTCGGTGCAAAAACCGTGCGTGCCCAGCGTGCCATCGTCGGTGCACACGTTAACCGTGGCGCCCAGCGCGCGGAACTCGTCGATGCCCACGGCCTTGGAAGCGGTGCCAAAGCCCAGGCACACGTCCACATCAACACTCTGCTCGGCAAGCATACCGGCAAGACACAGCACAGGCGGAACGCCGATGCCACCGGCGACGAGCAGGGCCTTCCTGGTGCCCTCGGGTACCATCCAGCCACGGCCACCGGGGCCCAGCAGGTTAGAGGAGGAGCCAGGGCCCATCTGGGACAAACGACGGGTATCGTCGCCCACGACGGCGTACCACAGCTCGACGGTGCCGGCCTCGGCGTCGGCGCGGTAGTAGCTCAGGGGCACGCGAAGCAGCGAGGACGCATCACCGGGTACGGCGATGTTCACAAACTGACCGGGCTTGAGCGCACTTGCAAGCTTGGGGGCCGAGATGACGAGCGAGAAGACGCCGTCGGCAATCTCCCGGTTCGAGACGACCTCGAAGTCATGCATGCGTGCAGTGGAAGGTGTGGGCATAAACGCTCCAATCCCCCATGCGGTTGCATGGTCCAAACGAATAGAAAGCGCGGCACCGCAAGGGCGCCGCGCACAAAAGCGATAAGGCTATGCTAGCAGATGCAGCCGTCGGCGAGCGTCTGCTTACCGCCGACAAACACATCGGTAGCACGACCGGTAAGCGTGCGGCCGGCAAAACCGGAGTTCTCGGCGCGCGACTCGTAACCGTCCTCGCCGACCGTCCAGGTGGCAGAGGGGTCGAACACGGTCAGGTCGGCAACGGAGCCCGCCTTGACCTGAACCTGGTCGAGGCCCAGGATCTCACGCGGCTTGATGGCCATGAGCTCGACCATACGGCCCATGCTCATCTTGCCCGTGTTGACCAGCTCGGTGAGTACGAGCGACAGCGAGGTCTCGAGGCCGATCATGCCAAAGGGCGCAAGCTCGAACTCGCGGGCCTTCTCCCACGGGGTGTGGGGAGCGTGATCGGTGACGATAGCGTCGACGGTGCCGTCGATGACGCCCTGACGGATGGCCTCGGCATCCTCCTCGGTACGCAGCGGCGGATTGACCTTGAGCGAGGTGTTGTAGGTCTCGTCCAGGTCGTTCTCGGTCAGGAACATGTGATGCGGGGTGGCCTCGCAGGTAACCTGAACGCCAGCGGCCTTACCGGCACGCACGATCTCCAGGCCATGGGCGGTGGAGATGTGCTGGATGTGCAGCTTGGCACCGGTCAGCTTGGCGATCTCGATGTCGCGGGCGATCTGGAGCTCCTCGCCGGCAGCCGGCCAGCCCTCGAGAGCCAGGCGGGTCGAGACCTTGCCCTCATTGATCTGGCCGTGGCCGACCAGGTCCTCGTCCTGGCAGTGGCTCATAAAGACCTTGCCGAACATCTTGCCGTAGTCCATGCAGCGACGGAGCATGCCTGCGCCCTGCACGCCGCGACCGTCGTCGGTGAAGGCGACGACGCCGTGGGCGACCATATCGCCCATCTCGGACATGGCCTCGCCCTTAAGACCGCGGGTCATGGCGCCCGACGGATAGACGCGGCAGTGGCCGACCTCGGCAGCGCGGGACTTTACGAACTCCACGACGGTACCGTTATCGGTGACGGGATCGGTGTTGGGCATGGAGCACACGCCGGTAAAGCCGCCCTTGGCAGCTGCGCGGGTACCGCTCTCGATGTCCTCTTTGACCTCGTAGCCGGGCTCGCGAAGGTGAACGTGCATATCCACCAGGCCGGGGACGAGGTACTTGCCGGAAAGGTCGCGGACCTCGGCTCCCTCGACGGCGAGATTCTCGCCGACCTCGGCGATCTTGTCGCCGTCAATCAGGACGTCAACGACACCGTCAAGCTCGACGGACGGGTCGACGACGTGGGCATTCTTAAGAAGCAAGGCCATTATCGGCACCTCCAAGCAGCAGATACAGGATAGCCATACGCACGCAGATACCGGCGTAGACCTGCTCCAGGATGACGGAGCGTTGCGGGTGGTCGGCCATATAGGAATCGAACTCGACGCCGCGGTTGATGGGGCCCGGGTGGCAGATAATCGCGTCGGGCTTCATGAGCTTCTCGCGGTCCTTGGTCAGACCGAAGAGCTTGTGGTACTCACGAATGGTCGGGAACGGGGCACCCTCGAGACGCTCCTGCTGCACGCGCAGCATGTAGACGACGTCCAGCTCGGGCAGGACGGAATCGAGGTCGCTCGTCACGTGGTCGCAGCCCAGGACCTCGGGCGCCGGCGGCAGCAGCGTGCCGGGGGCGACGGCGTAGGTCTCGCAGCCCATGATCTTAAGGGCGGGGATCAGCGAGCCGCAGACGCGGGAGTGCGCGATATCGCCGACGACGGCGACCTTCAGACCGTGGAAGTCACCCTTGTGCTCCCAGATGGTGTACAGGTCGAGCAGGGCCTGCGTGGGATGGTTGTGCTTGCCGTCACCGGCGCAGATGACGCTCGCGGGCGAGTTCTGCGTGACGATGTAGGGAGCACCGGCGTGCTTATCGCGCACGACGATGCAGTCGATCTTGTAGGCGTTGAGGGTCTCGACGGTGTCGACGAGGCTCTCGCCCTTGACCGTGGAGGTCGAGGAGCCGCCAAAGTTGAGGCTGTCGGCCGAAAGACGCTTCTCGGCGAGCTCGAAGGAGCTGCGGGTGCGCGTCGAGGGCTCGTTGAACATGTTGACGATGGTCTTGCCCTTGAGCGTGGGGACCTTCTTGATGGCACGCTCGTTGACCTCGGAGAACGCCTTGGCGGTCTCGAGGATGAGCTTGATGTCCTCTTCGGAGTACTCGGTAATGTCGATCAGGTGCTTATGGTTGAACGCCACGGTACTACTCACCTCCCAGCGGCGCGGAGCCCACGTGGGAACCCGGCGCGACGTCGTTAATCTCGACAGCGGTGTGGCCGTCGACTTCCTTCATATATAGGTGCACGTTCTCCTCATGCGACGAGGGAACGTTCTTGCCGACAAAGTCCGGCGAGATGGGGAGCTCGCGGTGGCCGCGGTCAACGAGGACTGCCAGCTCAATGCGGCTCGGACGGCCCAGGTCCATGACGGCGTCTAGAGCGGCGCGGATGGTACGACCCGTGTACAGGATGTCGTCCACCAAAACGACGCGTTTGCCATCGACGCTGAAGGGAATGTTGGTGGCGTGGATCGCGGGAGCGAAATTGGTAGCGTAGTCATCGCGGTAGAAGCTGATATCGAGGCTGCCGAGCGGAACGTCGACGCCCTCGATCTCCTTGATCTCCTCGGCGAGCTTCTTTGCCAGAAGGTCGCCGCGCGTGACGATGCCGACCAGAGCGAGGTCTTCACAGCCCTCGTTGCGCTCGAGAATCTCGTGCGCGATGCGGGTCATCGCTCGATTGACGGCGGTCTCGTCCATGATGACCGCCTTGGGGGAAGTCGTGCCCATCGATCTCCTTCCTCACATGTCTTGACTGCTGACACAGTCAAAAAAATAGATGCCCGACCGCTTAAAGCGGACCAGACACCCACAGGAAAGGCTGCTCTTTGGCAGCTATGTAATTCCATGTGGGTATCTCGTACCCCTTTAATGGTCAAGGGATAGTGTAGCCAACCTCGGGCTTAATTGCGAGCATAAATACCCGAGCATAAATACAGAGCAATCCGTAAACGGAGCCCAATGCTCCATAAACCTATATATATTTGTGGGACGAGCTTGAAAACGCACGCACGAGCTGGCATAATCCCCTCTGCTGCACGCAAATCGGATCTACGTCCAGGGCCGTGGCGTGGGCACTATCGCCAAAAGAGGAATATCTCTGTGTAGATTGCGCACAGGGAGCGACTTCTGTGCTATAGTTCAGGCTTGTTTGTTAACGCGACATGTTCGTTTGTCGCCCAAGGAGGGTCAGTTATGTCCAAAGTTTGCGAAGTTTGCGGTAAGCACCCCGTTGCCGGTCGCTCCATCAGCCACTCTCACCGCGTCACCAACCGTAAGTTCCGCCCCAACATCCAGCGCGTCTACGTCGTCGTCGATGGTCACCGTCGCAAGATGAACGTTTGCTCCACCTGCCTCAAGTCTGGCAAGGTTGCGCGCTCCTAAATAAGGTCTTACCAACAAGTACCTCGGACTCTCCGGGTCAAAGACCTCGCGTTCATATAGAACTTACCAAAGGCGCCCTCCCCTACGGAGGGCGCCTTTTTGCACTCATTGGGGACAGACTCATTGGGGACAGACTTACATGAGTGCTTTCACGCATTGGGGACAGACATGACGTACGCATGCGGCGCCATGATCAGGTCCTGACCTGCCTCACGCCGCCTCGTTCCAGCCTGTGGTGGCCTTGGTCACGCTTGTGGCGCCAATACCGGTGATGCGGGCAATTTGCTTGACCGTGAGATGTGCCCGCCTAAGCCTCAGCAGACACGCATCACGATCGGGGCGTGGCAGGGCCTTGAGCAGCGCAGGATCTATGCTCGGAAGGACTTCGCGCGCAACGGAAAGAGCATCCTCATCGAGGATCCGTCGGCGTGGAAGAATCTCAACTGACCAGATCCGCCCGGCAACTTCCTTAAGATGCTCACAATAGCGACGAGACCCCCCGACAATATCGAGCATAGGGGCCGCGTCACAGATGTCAAAGGGATCGTAGCCCAGCTGGTATGCCCTAAAGCTTGACCAGCGGTATGCTTCGAGAGAGTCGATCGCACCTTTCACAGGATTGAGATGGATATAATCGAGTAGCTGCACCGCCTGCGTGTCCGACTCAACCGCAACACGCGAATAGCGATTGTCAAACAGATGGCCCGTTCTTCCCGTTTTCCCATTGAAATACTTAGCATACGCCGTCAGTGCGCACTGCATTGCCTTTGAAAGATTGTCGAAGGGATCATCAACCATCAAATGAAAGTGGTTGTCCATAAGGCACCAAGCCAACACTGCCACTTTATGGCGTGCAAACCTGTCCGAGATGTCCGATAAGAAACGATATCGGTCAGAGTCATCTTCAAAAATAATCTGTTTGGAGTTGCCACGGTCAAAGACGTGGTAATAGCCGGTGAGCGAAACGGCGCGGGCGCATCGGGGCATAATCTCTCCTTTCAAAAACTGAACAGGCAACACCTAAAAGGAGAGAAGGAACGCGAAATGCTGAGCCTGTGATCTATTTATATCCAATGAGCGGCAAAAACAGGCCCAGAACGGCAAAATGGCAAAACGATGTCTGTCCCCAATGAGTGAAAGCACTCATGTAAGTCTGTCCCCAATGAGCGGGGCGATGCCATAGCCATGGGGAAACCAGGAATTCGCCCGGAGAAGACGTTCGGCTTTTAGTTAAATGATTAAAACGCTTCAGTTTATTGAAGCGTTTTAGTGTGCCTTTTACGGGAATCTTACCGTTCACCGAATAATTTCTTGCTATCATGCAAGGCGTAGGGTAAATCTCCGATCGCAAGGAGACACAAATGGTGAAAAAGTCACCGGAAAACACTACTCCCGCAATTGTGGACAACGTAGAGGCGCTTGAGGCTAAGCTCGCTCAGATGCGAGAGGCCCAGGCGCTTTTTGCTACGTACACGCAGGAGCAGGTCGACAAGATCTTCTATGAGGCCGCCATGGCCGCCAACAAGGCTCGTATCCCGTTGGCGAAGATGGCCATCGAGGAGACCGGCCGCGGCGTTCTTGAGGACAAGGTCATCAAGAACCACTACGCCGCAGAGTACATCTACAACGCTTACAAGAACACCAAGACCTGTGGTGTCCTGGAGCGCGACGAGGCTTACGGCATCACCAAGATCGCCGAGCCCATCGGCATCGTGGGCGCCGTCATCCCGACGACCAACCCCACCTCCACCGCGATCTTCAAGACGCTGATCTGCCTGAAGACCCGCAACGCCATCATCATCTCCCCGCACCCGGCTGCCGCCAAGTGCACCATCGCCGCCGCCAAGCTCGTGCTTGACGCCGCCGTCAAGGCCGGCGCCCCCGAGGGCATCATCGGCTGGGTCGATGTCCCCTCCATCGAGCTGACCAACATGGTCATGCGCGACGTCGACATCATCCTCGCCACCGGTGGCCCGGGCATGGTCAAGGCCGCTTACTCCTCGGGCAAGCCCGCCCTGGGCGTTGGCGCCGGTAACACCCCGGTCGTCATCGACGACACCGCCGACGTGCTGCTCGCCGTCAACTCCATCATCCACTCCAAGACCTTCGACAACGGCATGATCTGCGCTTCCGAGCAGTCCGTGACCGTCATCGACAGCATCTATGACCAGGTTAAGGCCGAGTTCCAGAAGCGCGGCTGCTACTTCGTCAAGCAGGGTGCCGAGATGGAGGCCCTGCGTGCCGCCATGTTCAAGAACGGCGCTCTCGATCACCGCATCCCCGGCATGGCCGCTGCCAAGATCGCCGAGCTCGCCGGCATCGAGGTTCCCGCCAAGACCAAGATCCTGATCGCCGAGGTCACCTCCACTGACCCCGCCAAGGAGGAGTTCTCCCACGAGAAGCTCTCCCCGGTCCTGGCCATGTATCACGCCAAGGACTTCCAGGAGGCCGTCGACAAGGCCGAGCACCTGGTGCTCGCCGGTGGCCCGGGCCACACCGCCTCTCTGTACGTGCACCCCGCCCAGGCCGAGAAGATCAGCCTGTTCGAGCACGTCATGAAGGCCTGCCGTATCGTCATCAACACCCCGTCCTCGCACGGCGGCATCGGTGACCTGTACAACTTTGGCATGAAGCCGTCTCTGACCCTGGGCTGCGGCTCCTGGGGCGGCAACTCCGTCTCCGAGAACGTTGGGGTGAAGCACTTGATCAACGTTAAGACTGTGGCCGAGCGCCGTGAGAACATGCTGTGGTTCCGCGCTCCCGAGAAGGTCTACTTCAAGAAGGGTTCCACGCCCGTCGCCCTCGACGAGCTCGGTACCGTCATGGGCAAGAAGCGTGCCTTCATCGTCACCGACCAGTTCCTCTTCAAGAATGGCAACACCCGCGCCATCGAGGCCAAGCTCGACGAGATGGGCATCGCCCACGACTGCTTCTATGACGTCGAGCCCGATCCGTCGCTGCAGTGCGCACGTCGCGGCGCCAAGCAGATGGCTCTCTTTGAGCCGGACGTCATCATCGCCGTCGGCGGTGGCTCCGCTATGGACGCCGGCAAGATCATGTGGATGATGTACGAGCACCCCGAGTGCAAGTTTGAGGACATGGCCATGGACTTCATGGACATCCGCAAGCGTATCTTCACCTTCCCCGAGATGGGCAAGAAGGCCTACTTCGTTGCCGTCCCGACCTCCTCGGGTACCGGCTCCGAGTGCACGCCGTTCGCCATCATCACCGACAAGGAGACCGGCATCAAGTGGCCGCTCGCCGACTACGCGCTGCTCCCCAACATGGCTATCGTCGACGCCGACAACTGCATGACCGCCCCGCGCGGCCTGACCGCTGCCTCCGGCATCGACGTCATGACCCACGCCATCGAGTCCTACGTCTCCATCATGGCTTCCGACTACACCAAGGGCCTCTCCGAGCGCGCTGCCAAGCTCGTCTTCGAGAACCTGCCCTCCAGCTTCACGAACGGCGCTAAGGACCCGCATGCCCGCGAGGAGATGCACAACGCCTCCTGCATGGCCGGTATGGCCTTCGCCAACGCCTTCCTGGGCCTCAACCACTCCATGGCCCACAAGCTCGGCGCCTTCCATCACCTGCCCCACGGCCTCGCCAACGCCGTCATCCTGACTCGCGTCATGCGCTACAACGCCGCTGAGGCTCCCGTCAAGATGGGCACGTTCTCCCAGTATCCTTACCCCAACGCGCTGCACAACTACGCCGAGATCGCCAAGTACTGCGGCATCGAGGGCAAGGACGACAAGGAGGTCTTCGAGAACTTCATCACGAAGCTCGAGGAGCTCAAGGACTTCATCGGTGTCAAGAAGACCATCGCCGACTACGGTGTTGACGAGCAGTACTTCCTCGACACCCTCGACGAGATGACCGAGCAGGCATTCAACGACCAGTGCACCGGCGCTAACCCGCGCTACCCGCTCATGAGCGAGATCAAGGAGCTCTACCTGGACGCCTACTACGGCCGCGAGCCCCAGGACTACGCCGTCTGCTAGTTTTTAGCACGGTTATTTGCGGCGGGGGTGCACGGGTGTACGCACGCCCCCGCCGTTGCTTCTATCGCATCGTTGAAAGGATGCAATCATGCTGCTCCCCGATTCCAAGACCGAGCTCGTCCGTCGTGGCAACAAGGTCGTTTACGACCTGGGCGACAAGATCGTCAAGGTCTTTAACGAGACCAAGCCCGTCTCCGACGTGTTCAACGAGGCTTTGAATCTTGCCCGCATCAATGAGTGCGGCATCCGCAGCCCCAAGGCTCTCGAGGTTTCCCAGCTCGAGAACGCCAACGGCTGGGCTCTCGTGACCGAGAAGGTTCCGGGCACCACCCTTGCCGTGAAGATGACTGCCGAGCCCCAGCGCTTTGGTGAGTACCTCGAGATGTTCGTCGACCTCCAGATCGAGATCCACGGCTACACCTCCCCGCTGCTCAACCGTCAGCGCGATAAGTTCGCCCGCATGATCGACAGCCTCGATCAGCTCAATGCCACCACGCGCTACAACCTTCAGGAGCGTCTGGACGGCATGACAAAGGAGTTCAAGGTCTGCCACGGCGACTTCAACCCCTCCAACGTCATCGTCGGCGACGATGGCCAGCTGTACGTCTGCGACTGGGCACATGCCACCCAGGGCTCCCCTGCTGCCGACGTTGCCACCACCTACCTGCTCTTTGCCCTCAACAGCAAGGACCAGGCTGAGGCCTACCTGGAGCTCTACTGCGACCGCGCCGACATGCCCATGCAGGTCGTGCGTCAGTGGACGAGCATCGTCGCCGCTTCCGAGCTCGCTCGTAAGCGCAACGTGAACGATGAGTTCCTGAAGAACTGGATCGACGTCGTCGATTATCAGTAGTATCTGAGCGATTTATTTCGCATCGGAGGCACAAAGGAAAACCCCGCAGCTCATTTGGGCTGTGGGGTTTTCCTTTACCCGTCGAGCTTATTCACGCAACAAAAAAGACTGCTCCGCATCTCATCCTAAGAGAGATGCGGAGCAGGCCTGCAATTACATCTACTAGCAGAAATGTCGATTAACGACGTGCTGCCTTCACAAGCTCGGCGACCTTGGCGACGACCTCATCAATCGCCACATCCTCGCGCTCGCCCGTGGCACGGTCCTTGAGCTCGACGGTGCCGTTCTTAAGGCCACGCTTACCGAGCACTACCTGATACGGGAAGCCCATAAGGTCGTTGTCGGCAAACTTAAAGCCAGGACGCTCATCGCGATCGTCGACGACGACCTCGATACCCTCGGCGCACAGACCCTCGACGATTTGGTCGCAGACGGTAGCGCACTCCTCCTTCTTGGGATCGAGCGGAATCACCGCGACCTCGTACGGGGCAACGGAGACCGGCCAGACGATACCGTGCTCGTCGTTATGCTGCTCCACGACGGCAGCGAGCGAGCGGGACACGCCCACGCCATAGCAACCCATGATGAGCGGCTTCTCCTTGCCATCCTCGTCCATAAAGGTGGCACCCATGGCCTCGGAGTACTTGGTGCCCAGCTGGAACACCTGGGAGACCTCGATGCCGCGAGCAGCAGAGAGCGGCTTGCCGCAGTGCGGACAGGGATCACCGGCAACGACGGTGACCAGATCAGCCCACTCGTCGACGGTAAAGTCGCGCTCGGGGCAGGCACTGGTAAAGTGATAATCGACCTCGTTGGCACCGCAGGCCCATTGCTTGGACTCGCGCAGACTCGCGTCGCACACTAGACGGATGCCCTCGGGCAGGTTAACCGGTCCGATAAAGCCCTTGTGCAGACCGTAGGTCAGGAGCTCCTCGTCGGTCATCATGCGATAGCCCTTGCCAAAGACGTGCTCGGCCTTGCAGTCGTTGAGCTCATGATCGCCCGGAACGATGGCCACAACCGGCTTACCCTCGGAGTCGATGAGAGCCAGGGACTTGCGCGTACCGTTCTCGGGGAACCCAAAGAACTTGGCAACGGCCTCGATGGTGCCCATGCCCGGAGTCTCGACCTTGGTGAGTGTGCCGTCGCCGGGGCCCTCGGTCACAACGACCTTGGTGCTTGCCGCCTCGTCATCGGCAGCAAAGCCACAATCGTCGCAGTAGACCAGCGAAGCCTCGCCGGCATCGGCGAGCGCCATGTACTCGACGGAGGTATCGCCGCCGATCTCACCGGAGTCGGCAACAACGGGCAGGGCCTTGATGTAGCAGCGCTCGCAGATGTTGGCGTAGGCCTGCTTCATCTTGTCGTACTCCTCCTGCAGACTCTCCTGCGTGGCAGAGAAGCTGTAGGCGTCCTTCATGATGAACTCGCGGCCGCGCATCAGGCCAAAGCGGGGACGGAACTCGTCGCGGAATTTATCCTGGATGTGATAGAGATTCACCGGCAGCTGCTTGTAGGAACGCAGCTCGTTGCGCACCAGAGCAGTCACGGTCTCCTCGTGCGTGGGACCAAGCACGAACTCGCGTCCGTGGCGGTCATCAAAGCGCACGAGCTCCTTGCCATAGGCATCGATACGGCCGGACTCGCGCCACAGCTCGGCATCGACCATGATGGGCATCATGAGCTCCTGGGCGCCGGCAGCGTCCATCTCGTCGCGCACGATGTTCTCGATCTTGCGAATCGAGCGCCAAGCAAGCGGCAGATAGGAATAGAGACCGGCGGCCTCCTTGCGAATCATGCCGGCACGAAGCAGCAGGCGATGGCTCGCAAGCTCGGCGTCGACCGGATCCTCTTTGAGCGTCGGAGCATACAGCTTAGACATATACATTGCTCGAGTCATTTATTTCTCCTCAATAATCTTGTCGACCTCGGCCATGAGCGCGTCGACAATTTGGTCCTCAGCTACTTTACCAATGATCTGGCCGTGCGAAAAGAGCAGGCCCTGACCTCGTCCGCAGGCAACACCCAAGTCGGCGTCAGAGGCCTCGCCGGGGCCATTGACTGCACAGCCCATCACGGCAATCGAAAGCGGCGCGGAGTAGTTCTTAAGCCGCTCGGTGACCTCCTCGGCGATAGGAATGAGGTTAACCTGGCAGCGAGCGCACGTGGGGCACGAGACGATCTCGGGACCACGGCGGCGAAGGCCGAGCGACTGCAGAATACCCCAGGCGACCGGCGGTTCCTCGACCGGATCGGCCGTGAGCGAGACGCGCATGGTGTCGCCAATGCCCTCGGAAAGCAAAATTCCCAGGCCCACAGAGCTCTTAATGGTGCCCTGGAGCTTGGTTCCGGCCTCAGTCACGCCCAAATGAAGCGGAACATGGGGGATTTCGCGCGACAGGGCACGATAGGTATCGAGCGTCGTGGACACGCTATGAGCCTTGGCGGAAAGAACGATATTGGTAAAACCGCGGTCCTCAAAATGCTTGACGAAACGCTCGCTCGACATCACGAGCTTTTCGGGCTGCGTGAGGTCGTCGCGCTCGGCGATATCCTGCTCAAGCGAACCGGCATTGACGCCGATACGAATCGCACAGCCAGCAGCACCCGCAGCATCGATCACCGCGTCAACCTTGGCCCAATCGCCGATATTGCCGGGATTGATGCGCAGCTTGGCAGCACCAGCCTCAACGGCACCAATGGCGAGCTTATGGTTAAAGTGGATATCGGCAACGATCGGCACCGGAGACTCCGCACAAATCGTGCGAAAGCCCTCGAGCGCAGCCTCAGTGGGCACGCTCACGCGCACAACATCACAACCCGCCTGGGCAAGCGCACGCACTTGCGCAAGCGTTGCCTGGGCGTCGGCGGTATCGGTGCAGGTCATGGACTGAACCACCACCGGAGCGCCGCCGCCTATCTGCACGTCGCCCACAAACACGGGGCGCGTCAGCTCGCGCGGCAAAGGATGGGACAAAGACAATCCAAACACTCCCCTACAAAATAAATCGAAGGACGTCGGAACGAAGCATATAGACAAACAACAGCGCAAAGAGCGCGATGCCGACATAGCTGACGATCGTCTGCACCTTCAGCGGCAGCTCGCGACCGGCGACCTTTTGGATGATCTCGATAACCAGCTTTCCCCCGTCGAGCGGCGGAATGGGCAGCAAGTTCATAAAGCCCAACGAGAACGAGATGAGCGCGGCAAACGTCAAGAACGTCGCGGGACCGGCGGCTGCAGCCTGGGATGACATGACGCTGATGCCCACAATCGAGGTGGACTGACCAAGTATCTCCATCGTATGCTGCGGCTGCAGCAGACGCATCACGCCCTCAGCAGTCTGCTGAACATAGGAGAACGACAGGCGCGCCGACGTGATGGGATCCAAATGGACCACCTGCGTAGAGGCATATACACCCAAACGCTCGTCCTCCTTGAGCGCGATCGAGGTCGAAAGTTTCTTGCCATCGCGCTGATACTCAATGGCGATATCGTCCTTGCCGGCGGCCGCTCCGATTGCATCGTACACATCCATCCAGCTGGAGCAGGACACGCCATCGACACTAAGAATCGTGTCGCCAGCCTCGATGCCCGCCTTGGCGGCTATCGAGCCTTCTTCGACCTGACCGATCACATTGCTATCGACCGGCACCGATACACCGGCGATAGAGTAGATGCTCATCAACAGCAAAAAGCCCGTCAGAATATTGACGAGAATGCCCGCAAGCAGCATAAAGGCACGTTTGATAAAACCCTGGCCCAGATAGGTATGCGAACGCTCCTGCTCAAGAAACTCGGAAGCGGCGACCGGCAGCTCCCACACATCGCCCTCGGCAGTCGCATGCTCTCGATCGAACTTGCGGCCGTCAAAGGTGGTATATCCTGCAGCATCGCGCGGCAGCGTCTGGTACCTAACCGGATAGTAACTGGGTGAAGGCTTCTCCCCTTCCTCGTACCAAGGCGCAATGGAACCCCAGCCCAAAAGCAAGGCACAAGCCTCGAGAACATCCTCCTCGGGCAGTTCCAGCTCGACGGAAAGGTCTGCAACCGAAACGCGACCATGGCGATAGATCGCCGCAAGCACACGGTCGGCGCACGAGACGTCGGTCGGGTCCATACCGCAGATAGCAGCATAACCACCCAGCAGCAGCGGCGTCACGCCAAACTTGGTACCGATGCGACGCGACGTATGATGAATGTTAAAGCGGCACGGCAGGCCCAAGAAAAACTCGGTGACGCGCACGCCGCAGGCACGCGCGGCCAAAAAGTGGCCGCCCTCGTGCAAAAACACGAGGACGGAAAGCATCAGAAGGCCCCAAAAGACCGATGAAAGAACGCTCAGAACAGTATCCATAAAACGAAAAAGCAATCCTTATGGGTTAGGAACGGGTTGCGGCGAGTACCTGCGCAGCCTTTTCACGCGCCCACGCATCGATGTCGCGAAGCTGCTCAAACGAATCGACCGCCTGCATATCGTGGGCATCCATGCAGGATTCAACAATGCGATCGATATCGGTAAAGCTGCAGCCATCGTGCAGGAAGGCATCGACGGCGACCTCGTTGGCGGCATTGAGCACGCACGGCATGGTGCCGCCCGTCTTGCCGGCACGCTCGGCCAGCGCCAGGCAGCGGAACGTGTCCATATCGGCAGCGTCGAAGGTAAGCTGCCCCAACTCACGAAAATCGATTCGCGGCGCCGGAGTATCCCAGCGCTCGGGATACGAAAAGGCAAACTGGATGGGAATGCGCATGTCGGACGCACCGAGATGCGCCATCACGGAGCCGTCGGCAAACTCGACCATAGAGTGAATCTTGGACTGAAGCTGCACGACCACGTTGATAAAGTCGAGGTCGCAACCGAACAGATGCATCGCCTCGATACGCTCCAAGCCCTTGTTCATAAGGGTGGCGGAGTCGATGGTGATCTTTGCCCCCATGGCCCACGTGGGATGCGCCAAGGCGTCCTTGCGGGTCACGTGGTCGAGATCCTCGCGCGTACGGCCAAAGAACGGACCGCCCGAACAGGTAAGCCAAATGCAGTGGGCCTCGCGTGGATTCTCACCCAGATAGCACTGATAGATGGCGGAGTGCTCGGAGTCGACCGGAATAAGCTGACCGGGCTGCGCCAACGGCATCAGCAGGTCACCGCCGACAACGAGGGACTCCTTGTTAGCGAGTGCAAGACGCTTGTTCGAGGTCAGGGCTGCATGGCTCGCTTCGAGCCCGGCAGCGCCCACAATGGCAACAAGCACACAGTCGACGTCATCGCGACGCGCGAGCTCACAAACCGCCTGCGCACCAACACCGAGCTCGGTGCCCTCGGGCAGCTCCTGCAGCACAGCGTCCGTACCGTGGGTGGTGTCGGCCACGGCAACGGCCGGAACCGAAAACTCACGGGCAAACGCAACGAGCTCCGAGGTACTGGAGTTAACGGACAGCGCCGTTACCTGCAGTCGATCGGCATGCTGACGGCACACGTCGAGTGCCTGCGTGCCGATAGAGCCCGTACAACCCAGGATGGCAACGCGAAGACGCCCATCGGGGCCGTACGTCGTCTGAAAGGCCATTACAGCACGCCTCCGATCATCAAAAGCAGCTGCGCGGTAATGCAGCCAAAGATAAGCGAGTCGCTACGATCGAGCATGCCGCCATGGCCCGGAATAAGGTTGCCAGAATCCTTGACGCCCACGCCACGCTTGATGCGTGACTCGATGAGGTCACCGATAACGCCCAGGATGGACACAACCACGCCGCAAAGCAGCGCATAGGGCAAGCTCAGCTTATAGAAATGCGTCGCCCACAAAATAAGCCAGATAAGAACCGAGCCCAAGATGCCGCCGACAAAGCCCTCCCAGCTCTTTTTGGGAGAGATCTTGGGGACCATCTTGTGCTTGCCGATACGACTGCCCACGATGTAGGCAAACGAATCGGAGACCCAGAGAGACGCGCAAACACCCACCGAAAGCAGGGCGCCGGCAAAACCGGGCACGGCATCGCGTAGCAGCACGATAGCCGACAGCATAAAACCGGTGTAGATGGGACCCATGAGCGTCACAGCTACATCGGATATGCGGGTACGCGCCGACCAGACATACCAAATACCCACCGCAAGCATCAGAGCAAAAAGCAGGGCATTCAACAGCAGCGAGTCGCCCAGTGCCGAGAGCGGAAAGAGCACGGCGGCAGCGATACCCAGGCGCTCGTTGGCCACTTTGCCATCGAGCTTCGTCATGCGGAAAAACTCAAAGCAGCACAGGCCGCTCATGACGGAGACGAAGATGGCGGTGGGAACGATACCCAAAACCAGGCAGAGAATAAATACGACGGCGTAGACGATACCTGCGGCGGCACGGGTAATAAAGCCGGCAAGCCACGAAGTCGCGGCCGCGCCGCTCTTGGCGGCAGGCGCCTTGGGAGCAGACGCCTTGGGACGATCGGACACGATTAAGCCTCCTCGGTCTTGCTCAGTCCACCAAACCTACGGTCGCGGCCCTGATAGGCCAAAATGGCGTTGACAAGACCCCAACGATCAAAGTCGGGCCAATAGGTATCGGTGACATAAAACTCGGAATAGGCAACCTGCCACAGCAGATAGTTCGAAAGGCGAAGCTCGCCGGAGGTTCGAATCACAAGCTCAGGATCGGGTAGCCCAGCGGTGTACAGGTGCGAAGCAACCATATCATCATCGATAGCGGCCGGATCGATCTTTCCGGCAGCGGCATCGAGAGCGATCTGACGGACAGCACGGGTGATCTCGGCACGGGCTCCGTAGTTGACGGCAAGTGCCAGCGTCATGCCGGTATGGTCGGCACACTCGGCAAGACCTCGCTCAAAGACATCGCGGGTCTTCTTGGGCAGTGCGGAAATATCGCCCAAAAAGACAACGCGCACGTTTTCGCGCTTAAGCAGCGGCAGCTCATCGATAAACGTCTTAGCAAACAGATGCATTAAAACGTTGACCTCATGCTGCGGACGATTCCAGTTTTCGGTGGAAAACGCATAGGCCGAAAGGACATCGACGCCCAAGCGCACGCATGCGGTAATAATCTCGCGCAGGGAGACAATACCGGCCTTGTGGCCCTCGGTGCGGGCAAGACCGCGCGCCGTGGCCCAACGACCGTTGCCGTCCATGATGCACGAAATATGATGCGGAATCTTATTGAGGTCAAGGTCGGAAAAACCGACGCCCGCAGGGGCGTCGGCAAAGTACTCGACCAGTTTGTTCTCGTCGTATTGCACCTTAGATCTCCATGACCTCGGCTTCTTTTTCCTTCAGAAGCTCCTCGACCTTGGCAACATACTCATCGGTATACTTCTGGACCTTGGCCTGCTCGCGACGGACATCATCCTCGGTGAGCTCTTCGTCGCGCTCGAGCTTGTTGTTAAAGTCGCGACGGATGTTGCGAATGGAGACCTTGGCCTGCTCGGCATACTCGCGGCACTCCTTGACGAGCTCGCGACGACGTTCCTCGGTGGGAGCCGGGAACGGCAGGCGCACGACGGTACCGTCAGAGTTGGGAGTAATGCCCAGATCGGAAGCGCTGATAGCCTTCACGATTGCGTTGACGAGCGCCTTGTCCCAGGGCTCGATAAGCAGCATGTGAGCCTCGGGGGTCTTAACGGCGGCAACCTGGGTAACCGGCGTGGGAACACCGTAGTAATCGACCGAAATGTCGGACAGAATGTTAGCGTTGGCGCGGCCCGTGCGAACCTTGGAGAAGTTGTGCTTGAGGGACTCGAGCGACTTGTCCATGTGGGCGGTGATGTTCTCTGCCATGCTTAATCCTCCTGATAGACGAGCGTGCCGACGGGCTCACCCGAAAGCGCGCGTTTGACGGTGTCCTCGCCATCGATGTTGAGGACCAAAATCGGCATACGGTTATCCTGGCACAGCGCCGTGGCCGTGGAATCCATAACCTGCAGACCGCGGACGAGAACCTCGTGATAGGTAATCTTGTCAAAACGGACGGCATCGGAACACTTGACAGGATCCTTGTCGTAGATGCCGTCAACTTTGGTGGCCTTAATCAGAATCTCGGCACCGATCTCGCAGGCACGAAGAGCCGCGGCGGTGTCGGTCGTAAAGTACGGATTGCCTGAACCGGCGGCAAAAATAACGACGTTGCCCTTGGAAAGGTGGTTGATGGCGCGACGGCGAATATAGGGCTCGCAGATCTCGTTCATCTGGATAGCGCTCATCACGCGGCAGGGAACATCATTGTGCTCAAAGGCATCCTGCAGGGCAAGCGCGTTCATAACGGTTGCCAGCATGCCCATGTAGTCGGCCTGGGCGCGCTCCATGCCACCGGCAGCGCCGGCCATGCCGCGGAAAATGTTGCCGCCGCCGACAACAACGCCGACCTCATGGCCAACGGCGAGCAGCTCCTTGACCTGCTTGGCAAGATGGTCGGTAATCTTGGGGTCGATGCCATATCTGTCTCTTATACACATCTCCGAGC
>URLR01000028.1 GCA_900548815.1 uncultured Collinsella sp. | reverse complement strand
GGGTCAGCCCGTGGGAGGCCAGGGCGCCGCTGACCGGTGGACGGCACCGAGCCGTACGCTTGAACTGAGAAGGGGGAGGCCTCGCGGCCTCCCCCTTTTTTGCGTTTGCGGGCTTTTGTCTCACATAGTAGCTGTGTTTTATAACCCTCGTTTGTCGCATCTTCTGTGAACGGGCTACAATAACTTAGTCTGTGCGATATGGAGGTGAACATGGCTGAAGCTGGTATCGGCGTTGATATCGTCGAGATTTCCCGCATGAAATCAATTCTTGAAAAGACGCCGTCGTTTGCTCGGCGTGTGTTTACCGAAGAAGAGCGTGCTTATTGCGATGCATCATCGCGTCCCGCTGCTCACTATGCCAGCCGCTTTGCTTCGCGCGAGGCGGTGCTTAAAGCTCTTGGCACGGGTTTTAGTCAAGGCGTGGGTCGCAAGGATGTTTCGGTAACGCGTGATAAACTCGGCAAACCGAAGGCGCTGCTTTCGGGCCGTGCACTCGAGATCGCTCAAGAGCTGGGTGTTGTTGAGGTCGCTCTTTCCATTACGCTTACAGGAGACTTAGCCGTTGCGAATGCCATCGCGATTACCGAAGATGCTCGACCTAAGCCTAAGGAAGAAAAGGTGAGCACCAAGGAACGCGTAGCGCAGACATTTAAAGAGGCTCGCTCTGTTTTAGATGAGCTTGAGCAGCTGCAGAATTCAGCATTGACGGAGCACCTGGGCGATGCTTCGCTAGATACGCTAGGAGCATAGATGAAACCGGTTTTGAGTACCGAAGAAGTCGTTCGTCTCGAGGATATCATCGAACGCGAAGGGACTTCGAAGGCCGAGCTTATGGAGCTAGCGGGTGAGTTTGCCGCCAACGAGGTCTTGAAGCTCAATCCCGATCGGGTTCTCGTTCTGGTCGGTTTTGGTAATAATGGCGGCGACGGTTGGGTTGCCGCCGATATCCTGAGCCATAAGGGTGTGGACGTGGATATCGTTTCTCCGGTTGAGCCGGATGAGATTCCTGCTGCTCTGGCACGTCATGTTGCTCGTCGTACTGCCGGCCGCGATGTGCACGTTTGCGTCGGCCCCTCGCGTGACGAACTCGAGGTTTTGATCGATAAGGCCGATGTTGTTGTCGATGCCATTTTTGGTACCGGTTTCCACGGAAATCTGCGTGCGCCGTTCTCCATCTGGATTCCTACGGTCAATGAATGCGCCGATTGTGTCGTATCCATTGATGTTCCCTCGGGCCTGAATGCCGAGACGGGCGTTGTTGATGACGACTGCATTCGTGCCGAGCATACGGTGACGATGATTGCGCCCAAGATTGGTCTGTATAGCGCTGATGGTCCTGAGTATGCTGGCGATTTGATCTGCGGCAATCTTTACGACCGTCTTGACGAGGTCATCGATGATGTCGACCACGCCGCCGAGATTGTCGAGCCCGGTGACTTAGTTGATTACTTTGCCCCACTACCTACGAATATCGATAAGTATTCCCGTGGCTCTGTGCTTATTGTCGCCGGATCTGCGCAATATCCTGGTGCTGCCATTATGGCGGCCAAGTCTGCAGCTCGCGCGGGTGCTGGTTACGTGGCAGTCGCGGCTCCTGACGCCTGCGCCAATCTTATTCGCATGGCACTTCCTTCGATTCCCGTCTTTGCTATTCCGTCTGATTCCCGCGGCTCCTTTGGCGCCGCTGCGCGCATGACGGTGTGCGAGATTGCAAAGAAGTACAGCTGTGTACTGTGCGGTCCCGGTATGACGACATCTGCCGGCGCTATGCAGGTGGTTTCGGGCTTGCTCGAGCTTGATGTGCCGCTTATCTTGGACGCCGATGCACTCAACTGCCTTGCTAAGATTGCCATTGACGGTATTGATAGTAATCCCGAGATGTATCGTCGCGAGCAGCCGTTGGTTATGACGCCGCACTATCGTGAACTTTCGCGTCTGGTTGCCGGTGACGAGGTGAACGACCTTGGTACTGCGATTGCAGCCGCGCAGAAGGTTGTCTGGGCTGCAGGCTCCGACAACCTGGTTGTCATTGCCAAGGGGCCGACGACGGCTATCTGTGGCGTTGAGCGTGTGCTGCTGCCGCTCTCGGGTCCGGCTTCTCTGGCAACTGCCGGTTCGGGTGATGTTCTCGCGGGTATTTTGGCCGGCACGCTTGCCACCATGCGCGACGAGATGGATCGTTGGGAGTTGCTGTATTCGTACGCCGTCGCACTTCACAGCTACGCCGGTTTTGCCGCGGCGACGGAGTATGGTGAGAAGAGCGTCATCGCGACCGATCTTATCGACTTGATCGGTCCGGCCATGGAACTGGCGGCAAAGGATGCGCTCGAAGATCTGGGAATCATGGACGAAGGGTCGGATGACTAATCATGAATAAAGCCGATTTGACGCGCTGGTCCTGGGTCGAGATCGACCGCGGGGCGCTCCGTCGCAACACGAGGGCCTATAAGAACTTGCTGAATCCACGTCAGCGCCTGTGCTGCGTGGTCAAGGCCGATGCTTATGGTCATGGAGCTGTTGAGTGCGCCAAGATCATGTATTCGGCCGGTGCCGACATGTTTGCCGTGGCGACGGTTAACGAGGGCGTTGAGCTCCGACAGGGCGGGATTACGAAACCCATCCTCATCCTAAGCGAGCCGCCTATCGAGGCCATTCCGACGTTGCTCGAGTTTGATATCATGCCTTCGGTCTATACGTCTGATTTTGCTCTTGCGTATGGCGAATGTGCCGTCGCGGCGGGCAAAGTGGGCAAGTATCATCTCGCCATCGAGACGGGCATGAATCGTATCGGCGTTCACTACACGCAGGTGCTCGACTTTGTCCGCGGTATAAATTTCCATCGCGGTATTCAGTGCGACGGCGTATTTACGCACTTCGCCACGGCCGATGAACCTTCGGGCTGGGACTACAAGCTGCAGTGTCAGCGCTTTACCGAGGCCGTTCAGGCCATTAAGGATGCGGGTTTTGAGTGCGGTATCGTGCACTGCGCCAACACGCCGTCCTCGATGCTCGACCCCTCGATGCATTTTGATATGATTCGCGCCGGCGTTGGCTTGTATGGCATGCAGCCGTGCGAGCTGAGTGGCCGCGTGATGCAGCTTGATCCCGTTATGAGCGTCCATGCGCGCGTGACGCGCGTGGCACACCCTGCGATGGGTGAGGGCGTGGGCTACGGTTTTACCTACCGCGTACCGCGTACGCGCGTTCAGATCTGCACGCTGCCGATCGGTTATGCCGATGGCCTATCGCGTACGCTTTCCAATCGTATGGATGTGCTGTATCGCGGCGAGCGTGTGCATCAGGTTGGCAATATCTGCATGGACCAGTTTATGGTCGCCATTCAGTCCAACCCGGCACACGAGATTCCCGAGGCCGAGTATGGTGACGAGATGATCATTGTCGGCCGCGATGGCGATGCCGAGATCACTATGGACGAGATGGCCCGACTGCGCGGAACGATTAACTACGAGGTCGCCTGCGGCTTTGGCATGCGTCTCGACAAGGTCTACGTGTAGGAACCGCTATGGGCGTCATGCACATCCCCGGCCATACCCATCAGGCACCACGTGAGGTCGCACTCGAGGAAATTGAGGCCGTTCTGGGCGATTGTCACCTCTGCCAGCTCTACCAGTCGCGTCACAATATCGTGTTTGGCGTGGGAAACCCCCGCGCTCGTGTGATGTTTATTGGCGAGGCGCCGGGCCGCAATGAGGATTTGCAGGGCGAGCCCTTTGTGGGGGCGGCAGGCGAGGACCTCAACGGCATTTTGTCGCTGGCGGGGCTCAAACGCGAAGACGTCTACATTGCCAACGTGCTTAAGTGCCGCCCGCCGGGAAACCGCAATCCACGTCCCGAGGAAGTACTGGCTTGCTCGCCGTTTTTGCGTGAGCAGATTCGAAGCATCTGGCCCGATATTATCGTGACGCTCGGCAACCCCGCGACGCACTTTGTGCTTAAGACCGAGATTGGCATTACTAAGCTGCGCGGCAGGTTCCACCAGATGGGGCATTTTGTAGTAATGCCCACGTTCCATCCGGCAGCAGCGCTGCGCAATCCGGCGTGGCAGGAGCTGCTGGAGGAAGACTTTAAGATGCTGGGCGATTATCTGGAGCGACATCCCGCACCAGAGGACGCCTCGGAATAATAAGGAGCATATATGTCCCTGGAGCGCCTGGGGGTAGGTACTTACAAAACGACTTGCGCTGCCGATACGGAGTACTTTGGCGAGCTAATTGCACCGTGCCTTGAGGACGGCGATGTGCTCATCCTGACCGGTGGCCTGGGAGTGGGCAAAACTCACTTTACCAAGGGCGTCTCGCGCGGGCTGGGCGATGGGCATATGGTTACGAGTCCTACGTTTGCGCTCATGGCCGTTCACGATCAAGGTCGTATTCCGCTGTTTCACTTTGATCTATACCGCCTGGAGCATGCCTACGAGCTCGAGGATACGGGCATTTTCGATGTGCTGGGCTACGAGGGTGCTTGCCTGCTGGAATGGGGCGAACAATTCCAGGACGAGCTGACGGATGAGTATCTTTCGGTGACGCTCAAGCGTGATGAGGGCGACAGCGATGTGCGAACGATAACGCTCGAGGCGCACGGTGACCGCGCAATGGAGCTTTCCCATTTGATTGATAAGGCTGTACAAGATGAGCTTGCATAACGACAACGCGCTGGTGGTGGCGCTCGATACCTCGACCGACATGCTTGCCTGCGCGGCAAGCTGGATTGATGGGCAGACGGGCGAGACGAAGCTCGTGAGTGGCGACCACATGTGTCGCCGTCACGCCAACGTTGAGCTCGTGAATACCGTTGATGGCGTGCTGGCTCAAGCCGGTCTGGATCGCAGCGATGTTGGTTGCTACGTGGTCGGCCGCGGCCCGGGGTCGTTTACGGGTGTGCGCATCGGCATCTCCACTGCCAAGGGCCTCGCGCGCGGTGCCAATGTTCCGCTGCTGGGCGTGTCGACGCTCGACGCTTGCGCTTGGACGGCGTGGAAGGCTGGCGTGCGCGGCAAGCTTGGTATCTTGGCCGATGCTATGCGCGGTGAGGTATATCCGGCGCTGTATATGCTGATCGATGAGGGTCCCGAGCGTCAATTTGAGCGCGAACACGTGGTCAAGGCCGCCATGGCGCTCGATGAGTGGCGCCGAGCAGCGGACTGGGACCAGGTTCAGCTGACCGGTGACGGTCTCGTGCGCTATGGCAAGCTGCTGGGTGAGGACGAGACCGCCCGCTGCGTGGAGCGCGACCTGTGGTGGCCTTCGGGCGAGGGCTTGCTGCTCGCGCACGCTGCGGGTGACGGCGATCCGGCTCGCGTCCTGCCGATTTACACGCGCCTTTCGGATGCCGAGGAAAACGAGCGCAAGCGTCTTGGTCTTGCCGAGAGTGCGCAGAGCGAAATTACGGGCGTTGCCGATGAGCTTGCCGGTCGTCATCTGCAGTTCCGTCCCATGGGCGCGGCGGATGCCGAGGGCGCGAGCGCGCTGGAGGCTGCCTGCTTTGAAGGTGCCGGACACGAGGCGTGGACGCCGGGCATGTTCCTGTCCGAACTGGGCGAGGACGTCGCTGCGCCGCGTAGTTGGTGGGTGGCACACGACAACGGCAAGCTGCTGGGCCTTGCCGGCGGTATGGTCGTGGACGGTGATGTGCAGATTCTGGATATCGCCGTCGACCCGGCACATCGCCGTGAGGGCATTGCCCGCAAGCTGCTGTCGCACGTGAGCTATGATGCCCAGATGCTCGGCTGCACCACGGCTTCGCTCGAGGTCGAGGACGGCAACGAGGGAGCGATCGCGCTTTATAACGTTCTGGGCTTTACCGAGGCAGGACGGCGCCTCGGCTACTATGGTGCCGGCAAGGATGCCATCGTCATGACGGCTCCGCTGCCCCTGGTGCTTCCGGTCGACAATGCTTCGCCCGAGCCGACGGCGGCAGAGCAGCGCGTATGGCCGCTGCCTGCGCCTGGGCGCTCCGAGGGGGAGCGTGCCGAAATTGAGCGCCGCCGCCTAGTGCTCGCTATCGAGAGTTCCTGCGACGAGACGGCCGTGGCGATTATCGATGCGGATGGCAATATGTTGGCCAACCAGGTGTCGACACAGATTGATTTTCATGCCCGCTTTGGCGGCGTGGTGCCCGAGATCGCCTCGCGCAAACACGTTGAGGTGATTGTGAGTGTCGTGGATGCGGCGCTCGAGGATGCCGCAGCATCGCTTGGTCTTGAGGGTGGAGCCATTGCCCCCAGCGAGCTTGCCGCCGTGGGCGTGACACAGGGTCCGGGCCTGGTGGGCGCCCTCGTGGTGGGCGTTGCCTTTGCCAAAGGCTTTGCCTACGCTGCCGGTAAGCCGCTCGTATGCGTCAACCATCTGGAGGGGCACCTGTTTGCCAACCTGCTGGCGCAACCCGACCTCAAACCGCCGTTTATCTTCACGCTTGTCTCGGGTGGGCACACCATGCTCGTGCACGTGAAGGCGTGGGGCGACTACGAGGTGCTCGGTGAGACGCTCGACGACGCCGTGGGCGAGGCCTTCGACAAGGTGGCCAAGGCGTTGGGCCTGGGCTATCCCGGTGGCCCCATCATCTCCAAGCTGGCCGAGACGGGCAATCCCCGCGCGATTGATTTCCCCCGTGCGCTCAACAGCAGGGGAGACTATCGTTTCTCGCTTTCGGGCCTTAAAACGGCCGTGACGCTCTACATCGAGCAGGAGACCAAGGCCGGGCGCACGATTCACCTGCCCGATCTGGCAGCTTCGTTCGAGGCAGCTGTCTTTGACGTGCAGTACAAGAAGGCCAAAAACGCATTGCACGCTACCGGATGCAAGGAATACTGCATCGGCGGCGGCGTCTCGGCCAACCCGCATCTGCGCGAGATGATGATCAAGAAGCTTGGGCGTCAGGGGATTCGCGTAACGGTGCCGCCCTTGTCTGCCTGTACCGATAACGCAGCCATGATCGCGGAGGTCGCTCGCCGTAAATTCGACCGAGGTGAAATCTCGCCGCTCGACGTCGACGCCGATCCGAACATGACGCTGTAGCTGGTACGGCGCGGTCCCCGGACGGAGGGGCCGGATATAAGGTTTCCTGCTCTACAGTCCTGCGCAAGACGAAGGCCACATTAAGTGGCCTTCTTTGCGTGCGGAACTCGCGATAAACCTTATATCCGGCCCCTCCGTCCGGGGACCTTTCTGTATCGATATAGCTTCTGGGCTGGTTTGGCGTCGACAACGTCCAGCAAGGTTAACAAGCCAGCGTCGAATTTCCGGCGTTCTTTAGCTGAAAGAAAAAGTTGGCGTGCGGAGCTTTGCTCCGCATTTGGGATGGGAGCCCCTCGGGAGCGGGCGGGCGTATACAAGGTTTATCGCGAGTTCCGCACGAGCCGGAGAGCACTTAATGTGCTCTCCGTGCGAGCAGGACTGTAGAGCAGGAAACCTTGCATACGCCCGCCCGCTCCCGAGGGGCATCTCTCATGCAAAAACTGTCGTGGGGTAAAGTCCGAGGTCAATGGCGTTTTGTACCGAGAAATCCAAAAAAAGTTGAAAATTCATTACATATTTGCGTTGACTTTAGGTAACTAAAGTTTCATACTCCTTTTCAACCACTGGGGGATGTGAACACGCACGGATCGTTCACATCATGATTGAAGAGGATTTCTTAGACATGTTCACGCATCAGCTAAACATTATCAGCGTAGTAATTATCTGATGCGGGTTAGCACATACAGCTAGCCCGTACGATAACGGGCGGCTGATGAAGATGAGGGCCGTCGAGCGCAACCGACGGCCCTCATTTTTTATGTCTAGGAAGTTCTTTTTAGAGGAGGAAATGTAATGAACGGAGTTTTGCTCATGGTTGTGGCCGCGGCGGTGCTCGCCTGCGGCTATCTGGGCTACGGCCGCTGGCTGGCCAACAAGTGGGGCGTTGACAAAGAGGCCCTCACGCCGGCCAAGCGCATGAAGGACGGCAACAGCTTCTCGCCCGTCTCCGCCTTCACCGCGTTTTCGCACCAGTTCAGCTCGATCTGCGGTGCTGGTCCTGTCACGGGTACGATCGTCGCCATGGCCTTTGGCTGGCTGCCCGTCGTGCTCTGGGTCCTCGTCGGCGGCATCTTCTTTGGCGCCGTCCACGACTTTGGTGCCCTGTACGCTTCGATGAAGAACAACGGCAAGTCACTCGCTCAGCTCATCGAGAAGTATATCGGCAAGACCGGCCGTCGCCTGTTCCTGCTGTTCTGCTGGCTGTTCTGCATCATCGTCATCGCCGCCTTCACCGACATGGTCTGCAAGACGTTCATGTTCACCCCGGCCGTTGACGCTTCTGGTGCTGCTACCGGTGCCATCGACTTCACCAAGTCCTATGCCGCCGGCTGCGCTGGTACCATCTCCATCCTGTTCACCTTCGTCGCTATCGCCTTTGGTTGGGCCCAGAAGAAGTTCAACCTTACCGGTGCTGCCGAGTTCGTCACCGGCGTGGTCCTCATGGTCCTCATGTTCGCCGTCGGTATGCAGTTCCCGGTCTACCTGGATAAGTTCCAGTGGTTCGCCGTCGTCATGGTCTACCTGGTCTTCGCTGGCGCTATGCCCATCCAGATGCTCAAGACCCCGCGTGACTACCTCACTTCCATCATGATGATCGTCATGATCGTCTGCGCTGTCCTCGGCATCGTCGTCTTGGGCGTCAACGGTCAGGCTACTATCACCGCTCCGGTCTTCACCGGCTTCTCCACTGCCTCAGGCATGATGTTCCCGGTCCTGTTCGTCTCCGTCGCTTGCGGTGCTCTCTCCGGTTTCCACAGCCTCGTTTCTTCCGGCACCTCTTCTAAGCAGGTCGAGAAGGAGCAGGACGCCGTCAAGGTCGGTTACGGCGCCATGATCGTCGAGTCCTTCGTCGGCATCCTTGCCATCATCGTCGCCGGCATCATGTTCTCCGACATGAACACCGCCGGTACCGGCGCCCTCAACGCCGGTGTCGCTTCCACCCCGTTCCAGATCTTCGCCGCTGGCATCTCCCGCGGTATGCAGGCCTTCGGTGTTGACGGCACGCTCGCTACCGTCTTTATGACCATGAACGTCTCCGCTCTGGCCCTGACCTCGCTCGACGCCGTCGCCCGCATCGCCCGCACTTCGTTCTCCGAGTTCTTTGCCCAGACCAACGACGCCCTGGCCATCGAGTCCAAGGCCGGCTACATGAAGGTCCTCGGCAACCCCTGGTTCGCCACGGTCGTCACCTTGCTTCCCGGTCTCGCCCTCGCTTTTGGTGGTTATGCCAACATCTGGCCGCTCTTTGGTGCTTCCAACCAGCTGCTCGGCGGCATGACCATGATCACCCTCGCCGTGTTCTGCAAGTGCACCGGCCGCAAGGGCTGGATGCTCTACGTGCCCGTCGTCTTCCTGCTCTGCTGCACCTTCACCTCGCTGGTCCAGAGCGCCATGGGCTGCATGGCCGCTGTCCAGGCTTACGGCTTCTTCGGCACCATCCCGGCTACCGCCACCACGGCCGCCGTCTCCGTCGCCGCCACCAAGGGCCTGCAGCTTGTCTTCGCTGTCCTGCTGATGGTCCTGGGCCTCATCGTCGCCGTCAACTGCCTCAAGGAGTTCTTCGGCAAGGAGGCTGGCTCCATGCCTGATGAGGAGCCCGAGTGGTCCGAGATGGGCAAGGCCGAGTACGGTCGCGCCGCTGCCGCCGAGGCTCCCGCTGACGCCGAGGCCGTCAAGGCCTAGTCGGTCGGACGGGTTGAATCTCCCATCCATTTGACTCGGAAAGACCGGGTCCGCGACTTCGCGGGCTCGGTCTTTTTTCATGCAAAAGTGGGTGACGCTCGAGTGTGCTCGAGTGTTCTCGCAGATGTTTTGCATGGATAAGGGCGCGCGTTGTACCATATAAACGTATATGTGTACATATGAAAGGGGCCCCGTGGCCAAGACGGTATATTCCGATAACCAAAATAATGTCGATGCCCTGGCTGAGCGTCTGAGCAGCCAGACATCGCTTTCTGCTGAGCGTGCCAAGCTGGTTGCCTACGACCTGCTCTGCCGCAAGGCACTCAAGATTAAGTCGAGCGCGCTGGCGCAGATTTTCCGCTCCGTCGATAAGGAATGTGACACCAAGGCGATGCGCGATGAGCTTATCGCGGCAAATATCGTGACCAAGATCGAGGGTAGCGGCATTAACGGGCGCCCGGCGTTCTATACCATCAATGCCGAGATCCGCGATGCCCAGGAGCAGCCTGCCGAGTCCGTCGAGGATTTTGTCGTCGAGGATTCCGCTGACGTGCCTGCTGTGGAAGAAACTGCTCCGCGTGAGCATGTCGATACCGATGAGTTGCTCGATGAGAACGTCGTGCGTGCCTTTACGGCCAAGGCAGGACGCGGCGGTTTTGGTGGGGGTGGCAAGCGCGATGCGCAGCGCCGCGCCCAGCAGGAGCGCTTCCGTCGCGCCGTTGCTCAAAAGGGCGAGACGGATGCCGAGGCTGTTGAGACCGAGGTTGCTGCCGAGTCGCAGAAGCCCACGAAGGAGCAAAAGCCCGTGGAGGCCCAAGAGCCCAAGCGCCGTCGCGGTGCTCACTTTAAGGCTGCACAGCAGGATGCCGCGCGTGAGGTTGAAGAGTCTTCTGAGGTTGCAGACGATGTTGAGGAGTCTGTCAAGAAGGCTCCGGGTTCATGCCGTCCCGGACGTGGTTTTGCGGGGCGCGCGTATCCCGTAAGGCGTCAGGAGAAGAGCGAACCGGCTTCGACCACTCAGGGCGAGAAGGACGAGAAGGCCGTTGAGCCGGTGGCTCGCGAGCAAAAGCCTGTTGAGCCGCAGCTTGAGGTTGATGCCGAGGCCAAGGGCCAGCAGCCTACTGATGAGCAGACGGAGCAGGGCGCGTCGAGCAAGCCTCGCCGCCGTCGCCATCGTGGGGGCCGCAGTTCCCATGCCGAGACTGCGGCCGAGAAGACCACGCCGCAGAACGAGGATGCGAAGGCCGAGGTTTCTTCGGGGCAGCCTAAGCGCCAGCCGGCGAAGGAGAGCAAGTCCGTTCGTCCGCAGAAGCAGGCGTCTATGCCGAAGCGCGAGCGCAATTCCCAGGGCGATTCTAAGCGCAAGTCTCAGAGGAAGCCGGAGTCTGCCGCAGCAGATACTGCTGCCCAGCAGCCCAAGTCGGCCGTTCACGGCGAGGCCTCGGCGTTTGCCCTTGCCCGCGTTTTAGGCAGGCAGCTGCTCAAAGTTGTCCCTACGCCCACGGCGCTCTCTAAGATCAAGGAGCAGCAGACACAGATCGTAAAGGTCGAGGGCAAGGACGGCAAAAAGGCTCCGCAGCGCACTCAGCACAACGAGATGTCCAACCGCAAGATTGCCGAGGAAATCGCAATCATCCAGGCTTGGATCGAGCAGAACCGAGGTGCCGATACGCCGGTTGCCTCGCGCCGCCAGCGTGCCTACCAGATCTTTAACGACGAGAAGGCTTTTGACGGCAAGCACGGTGAGCGCTTGATCAGGCGTATGACCGAAAAGGGCATCAGCATGCAGGCGATCAAGGTCGCCCCCAATCGCCCCGTGCACTTTACGGGCTTCTTTACGCTGGGAGCCGACAAGCCGTTCATTATGGTCGAGAACCTGGACGCCTACGACGAGATCGTCAAGCTGCTGCGTGGCCGCAAGCACGCCAAGCTCTTTGGCATCAAGGTGGGCGGCGTGATTTTTGGCGGCGGATGCAAGGCGAGCGTCTCGCATGCCTTGGACGATTATCTGGCCGAGATTGGCTATCGCTTTAACTACGTCTACTACGTAGGCGATATCGATCGCGAGGGCGCGCGCATCGTCGAACAGGCTCGCAATGCCAATGTGGTTGAGATTCGCCTGCATGCCGGCATGTATCGCGCTATGCTCGCCGAGCATAAGCGTCGCGTGAAGGCCGGCGGAGAGTGCGAGCCCGCGGCTGCCAACCAGGGTGTGCCGCAGAACCTGGCAGCGACGATCAAGGATCTGCCCATGGTCACGCGCGTGCAGTTCCGCAACGTGCTGCGCGAGGGCGGGCGCATTCCGCAGGAGATCCTGATGACCGCAGACTATCGGGATGGCGACTCGGGAAGCTTCGACCGCATGCTGAACAACTAGATTCCGCCGGCCCCGGGAGAGCGGGGACACCGGCTTAGGTTTCCTGCTCTACAGTCCTGCTCACGACGGAGGCCACATTAAGTGGCCTCCTGTTCGTGCGGAACTCGCGATAAACCTAAGCCGGTGTCCCCGCTCTTCCGGGGCCTGTGGTTACTTGGTTGTTGCATGCGGCTCGCTTTTCGGAACAGGGCTGATAATTCTAGATGCAAGGCGCTCTTGGTCGTTATGGGCCTGGGGCGTCTGTCTTATATAGGTAGATTCCTTGCGGGTTCGAATCCCTCCGCTTGCTCACAAGAAAAGCCTCCCGATCGGCTATGCGTTCGAGAGGCTTGTTTCTTTGGCTGGGACGGAGGGATTCGAACCCCCAACAGCCGGCACCAAAAACCGGAGTTCTACCGTTGAACTACGTCCCAATGTGTGGTGTTGCCCAAAAGCAACTCGTTTAGTTTACCTAATCTGCGAGGGCATCGCAAACACCATCGAGCAGGCGTACGGCGAGTGTCTGCGCGTCGCTGGCCGTGAAAGTGCCGTTGTAGCGCGTCATGCCCGTGAGCTCAATGCGAATGCGAGCCGGCTTCTGCTGCGCGGCGACATTGGCAGTGCGGATGCGCTGGGCCAGGTTGTGGCACTCGGCGAGGGCAATCGTGGCGCGCGGTGCGGCGTCGGCGGGCAGCTCATCGCTTGCGATCTCGAGCACCAGGTCAACGTCGGTTGGGACCTCGGAGTCGCAGAGCATCATGCCGCTGTTGTCGGTCGTTGCCGTGGCGATATTCCACATGCGCGACGCAACGCTGCGTGCGATGGGGTCCTCGCCGATAACGGCGATCTGGAAGCGCTCGAGCACGTTGGCGGCGCGAGCAAAACCGATACGGGACTCGGCTTCGGTGACCGAGGGCTTGCCCTCCCACACATGGTGCAGGCGGTTGATGTAGGCGTAGGTGTCCTGGAAGGCCATGCCGTCGGCAAACAGGCCGACATTTTCCTGGAACTGCTGCAGGGCGGCCTCGGTATGCGGGCCAAAGTAGCCGTCGTCTTCGCCACAGGCAAAGCCCAAAACGTTGAGAGCGCGCTGCAGGGCCTGCACATCGGCGCCATGGAAATTGGGCATGCGCAGATAGAGGGTGCGGTCGCCCAGCTTATACGAAGCGTCTACAAGGGCGCTCCAACAGGGGATATCGACGGCATGACCGGCAGCAAGGCCGCTGTCGAGCCTGAAGGTGCTGACGGCCTGCTCAGTGGTGGCTCCAAAGTACTTGTCGGTGACTTCGGCGGCATCAATCGTGTAGCCGAGCTGCAGGAGACGAGACTGCACGTCCTCGACGGCTGCTCCTTGCATGCCCGTTGTAATAGGTTCCATGAACGAACCCCTTTCGGCGTACCATTCGTACTATTTGAGCGTCTGTCGGATAGACAACGCAAAGGGATGCATAAACATGCACTCAACAGTGTAGCAAGTTGTGCCTAAATACGCTGCTGACAGGTTTTATAACCCCCGTTAGTTAAGGCGCTCCACAAAGAAATCTGCCATGGAGAGGAACAGCTCGCGTGCGTGCGGATCAAGCTCAACGTTCTCGATGGCCGCTTTGGCCTTAGCGGTCAGGTCGAGCGCGTAAGTGTGGGCGTAATCGATAGAGCCGGTCTCCTGGAAGATCTCCACGGCGCGTGCGAGCTGCGCGGGATCATCGGTGCCCGAGGAAAGAATCGCCTCGACCTCGTCGTGGTGGCGCTCATCAGAGAGGGCGTGTACGGCGACAAGCGTGCGCTTGCCCTCGGTGATGTCGGTGCGGAAGTCCTTGTTGGCGGCTTCCTTAGTGCCGACAAGGTTGAGCAGGTCGTCCTGAATCTGAAAGGCAAGGCCTGTGTGTAGGCCAAAGGCGCGCAGCGCTTCGATTTGCTCATCGCTGCCGCCGCCGATAATGGCTCCGGCGGCAAGCGGCGTGGCTCCGCTGTAAAACGCGGTCTTGTGCGTCGCCATGTCCAGGTAGTCATCAACCGAGATATCAAAGCGCCCGTCACGGACCCAACCCAGGTCGAGTGCTTGACCCTCGATGGTGCGGACGATCATCTCGGTAAGCTCGTGGAGCACGCGCAGCTTCACGTCGGACTCCAGCGTGGGGTCGTCGAGAACCGTCTTGGTGACCATGGTGAGCGCCAGGTCGCCACAATTGATGGCAAGGCCCGTGCCCTCGGTAAGGTGCATGCAGGGCTTGCCTCGACGAAGCTGTCCGTTGTCGGCGATGTCGTCGTGGATCAGCGCGCCCGACTGGAAATGCTCGATAGCTGCCGCGGCGCTGCGGGCGCTCTCAAAGCTGCCGCCCACTGCGGTTGCGGCGAGCATGCAGATAAGCGGGCGGTGGCGCTTGCCGGCGTTGGCCGTAAAAGCCGAGAGCGGCGCGTACAGGTAGCGCTCGATATCGGCAGAGGTCGCCTGTCCGTCAAAGAACGTGGCCAGATAGTCGTTAATCTGGTCAAAGTGTTGGGCTAAAAAGCTGGTAAACGGACTGGACACGGGTTCTCGCATTCTTTCTGAGGTTGCGTTGATGCAATATGCAGACAACATATTGCCACATTAGGGCGTTTGGCGCGGCAGTTTTGGCGATTTGGGACAACGGGCGTGCGTTTGATGGAGCGCGCCTAAATCAGCCCAAAATGCTCGAGCGCCGCAACGACACCGTCGTGATCGACGGTGTCGGTCACGTAATCGGCCTTATCCTTGATATAGTCCGGCGCATTGCCCATGGCGATACCGACATCGACGGCGTTCATCAGCGAGACGTCATTGCTGGCGTCGCCGATGCCGTATACGGTTCCGTGGTGGGGATCGAGGGCGTCGAGTACAGACTGGATGCCCCCGCGCTTCGTGCATTCGCGGGGCGAGATTTCGGTTACCTCGAGTTCGAGCTCGTTAAAGCACAGCAGCGGCTCAAGTGCCTTATCTTGAGCGATGTGGTTGGCGAGTGATGTAGACATCAAGATCTTGTAGACACTGTAATGTTGCAGCTGCGTGACTGCGTCGCCCAGGGTGCGCGCGTATCCGGGAGCATCGGGCGCATCGGCACTCATGCGCACGACGCCGTTGAGGCCCTCAAAGCGGATGACCTCGCCCGATTGCTCAAGGTAGGGGGCAAGACGCTGCAGCATACTGGGCGTCATCGACAGATCGCGAATTGCGTGTCCGTTGATCTCGGCGTAACCGCCCGCAAGACAGACGATGCCGGTCCAGGGCAGCTCAAGAAGTTTGGGGTGGATGCAGCTCAGGGTGCGTCCCGTGCAGATAAAGGCCATGTTGCCGTTGGCGACAAACTCGCGGATTGCCTGCGAAACCGCCTCGTTGGGATAGGGGGAGAGGTCCCGCTCGTCTTCGGGAAGGTCTTGGGCGAGCCTGGGGTCTTGCCAAGCGAGCGTTCCGTCGATATCGAAGAAGCAGATATCGCCGCGCTTATGGGCTGCGCTGGCGGCAGGGGAGGCCGAGGTGGTGGGCACAAATTCCGGCTCGAGGCCCATGATCTGGTCAAAATGCTCTTTAACGCGGGGAACGGAGATGCCGATGATCACCTGGGCGGTCTTGCCCGTAATGATGAGGCCCTTGGCGCCCACCGCGACAAACGACGCGTTATCTGCAACGATGGAAGGGTCTGCGACCTCGACGCGCAGGCGCGTGGCGCAGTTGGTTGCGCCCACGATATTGCCAACGCCACCTAAAAGCTGAATTACCCGCTCAGCGAGGACGTGATCTTGATCGGATCGACTATTGACCTCGTCATTGGGAGATTGCTCTTTGGCAAAGTCGCTTCCCGTTAAACAATCGATTGCCGCGCGATTGGCGACATGATCCTCGCGGCCCGGAGTCTTAAGGTCATAGACCAAGATGAGTGCTCGAAAACTAACAAAAAAGATGAGGCTAAAGGCAAGGCCGATACCGAGCGCCAAAAGATAGGCACCGGCATGCGTGCGCATGAGCGGAATAAAGTTGAAGGCTGCCATCTCCATCAGGCCGCCCGAGAAGATGCCGACGATGCCAAAGAGATTCATGGTTGTGGCAAGGCAAGACGATAAGACGGCGTAGAGCAAAAAGAGCCCGGGGTGGGTGAACATAAAGAGAAACTCGAGTGGCTCGGTAACGCCGCAAACCACCGAGGCGATGATGGCGGGAACAAGGATGACCCTGAGGCCGGCGCGGCGCTCGGGTTTTGCGGTGGAGTAGAACGCAGCTGCGATGGCAGGAAGGCCAAAGAGCTTGACCCAGCCGGTGGCGGTAAAACCGGCCCACGGCGCAAGCTCATTAAGGGGGCGCGTGCTATGGGAGAGGATGGGGAGCAAACTGCTCCACGTGGCGTAGATGCCGTCGTTAATGACCAGGTTGTCGTAGTAGATCGGCATGTAGAGCAGGTGGTGCAGGCCAAAGGGCTCGAGTGCTCGTTCTAAAAAGACAAAGATGCCCACGCCAAAGGGACCGACGCCTGCAAGCGCGTGACGCAGCGTATCGGTTACATCGTATACGTAGGGCACGATGGCGGCCGAGATAGCAGCAAGGGCAAACACGGCAAAAAAGCTGATGAGGTAGACCAGCGAGGAGCCCGAGAAGGTGCCGAGCCAATCGGGAACCTTGGCATCGTAGAAGCGGTCATGGATGGCAACGACGGTTGCCGATACCGCCAGCGGGCCGATAATGCCGGTGTCGAGCGTCTTGATGCCGTCGATGACGGTGATACCGCTGGCGGAGGTCAAAGATGACGGGTACTCAAGTCCAAGGTTGTCTCCGCTCAGCTTAATGATCTCGCTCAAAAAGAAGCAGTAGGCAAAATAGGCGACGAGAGCCTCGAGACAGCAACGAGCCGGTTGTTTTTGGGCAAGACCGATGGGCAGCGCTACGGCAAAAAGGAGCGGGAGGCGTTTAAAGACCGTCCACGAGCCGCGCTGGATGATGGTCCAAAAAACGTACCAAGGGGTTCCGTATACGGCGAGATCGCCGACGATGTCCGCAGTCGTTGCGAGAGCGGAGACGCCGACCATGAGGCCTGATATAGAAAACAGCATGGCGGGCGCGAACATTGCCCCGCCAAAGCGTTGGATTTTTTGCAGCATGTTCTGCCTTCCGAATATCGAGGCGCGTTGCGCGTGGGGAAACGTTTAAACAATGGATTCATTGTAGAGGACCAGACGATTGTCGTACCGGCAGTTTTGAGCGAAACCGATTTGGGCATGACAGAAACCGTCAACGGTTAAATCCTGTCGCTTTACCGATATTCGGTTTAAACAACTTTAAGAAATGCTATCGTGCCTAGCCGGAAATGAATAATGTAGAGGTGAAACAATGCCAAAAGCGATATACGAAGGAATCTACCGAGAAATACGCTCGCGCATCATTAATGGGACCTATGCGTTTCAGGAGATGCTGCCAACCGAAGCCGAGCTGACCGCGGAGTTCGGATGCACTCGCAATACCGTCCGTCGCGCCTTGGGTATGCTGGCCGACGGGATGTTTGTGCAGCCCATACACGGCAAGGGCGTGCGCGTTATTTGGCTTAAGGGCGAAACCGACATGTTGGGCGCACTCGAAGAGGTTGAGTCGTTTGGAGAGTTTGCAAAGCGCAACAATGCCGTTGCATCGACGGACGTTAAGTCTTTCGAACATCTGGTTTGCACCGAGCAACTCTCTCGTCACCTGGGCTTTAAGGTGGGCGAGGAGTTGATTCGCGTAGTGCGTGTCCGAAGCCTCAACGGCAACGCGCGCCAAGTGGACCATGGCTATTTTTTGGCGTCGATCGCCAAGGGCCTGACTCCCGAGATCGCGGCAGATTCTATTTACGGCTATCTGGAGCACAAGCGCGGTGTCAAAGTGATGGCGAGCCGTCGTACGGTGAGTGTCGAGCTCGCCAACGATGAGGACTGCAGCTATCTTGACCTCGGCAAATACAACTGCGTTGCCGTCATGGAGAGTCAGTCGTACACCTCGGACGGCATCTTGTTTGAGGTGACGCACACTCGCACACACCCCGAGATCTTCCATTACCGCGTCAATTCCAAGCGATAGCCGGCTAGCTCGCAGCCTGACGAGACTCATGGCCTCAAAGAGAAAACGCCCGGTCAAACCGACGGTACATCGGCTTGACCGGGCGTTTTCTCTGCATTCGATAACAAATAATTGTTTATACAAAACTTGTCAAGTATCAAGTTGAAATTACCGTTCACCGAAGTTTTTCTACCGCTCTAGTAATACTTGTTCAAACAACTAGCCAAATAGCGTATCGTTCAAATCAGCAAAAGGGGCAAAGTCCCCGAGCCAATCTCCGAAGGCGGCGGCAAAGGGTGCCGCCACGGTGTGAAAGGGTGGATTGTAATGAAGAACGAAATGAGCAGAAGGCAGTTCCTGGGCTTTGCTGGTTCCGCGGCTGCGGTTCTTGGTCTGGGTCTCGTGGGCTGCGGTGGTTCTGCCGGCTCCGGCTCCTCTGCTTCTGGTGACGCTGCCGAGGTCTACTTCCTCCAATTCAAGCCCGAGGTCGACAAGGAGTGGAAGGAGATCGCCAAGGCGTACAAGGAGGAGAAGGGCGTCGAGGTCAAGATCGTGACCGCCGCCTCCAACACCTACGAGGAGAAGCTCAAGTCCGAGATGTCCAAGAGCTCCGCTCCGACCCTGTTCCAGGTCAACGGCCCCACCGGTCTTAAGAACTGGAAGGATTACTGCGCCGACCTGTCCGATACCAAGCTCCGCGGTGAGCTCATTGACGACTCCCTGGCTCTGCAATCCGACGGCAAGGATGTGTGCATCGACTGGGTTCAGGAGAGCTTCGGCATTATTTACAACAAGCAGCTGCTCGAGAAGGCTGGCTACAAGGCCGAGGACATCAACTCCTTCGACAAGCTGAAGGCTTGTGCCGACGACATCCAGGCCCGCAAGGACGAGCTTGGTGTCGAGGGTGCCTTCACTTCCGCCGGCATGGACGACTCCTCCAGCTGGCGCTACACCACCCACCTTGCCAACATGCCGCTCTACTACGAGTTTGAGAAGGAGCACAACCAGGAGGACGACGAGATCAAGGGTGAGTTCCTCGACAACTACAAGCAGATCTTCGACCTGTACATCACCGACTCCACCTGCGATCCTTCGCAGCTTGCTTCCAAGACCGGCGACGACGCCACCAACGAGTTCGCAACCGGCAAGGCCGTCTTCTACCAGAACGGCTCTTGGGCCTACTCTGACCTCGTCAAGGCCGGCATGACCGACGATCAGATTGGCATGATGCCCATCTACATCGGTGTTGACGGCGAGGAGAACCAGGGCCTGTGCTCCGGCGGCGAGAACTACTGGTGCGTCAGTTCCCAGGCTTCCGAGGATGCCCAGAAGGCCACCGAGGACTTCATGTATTGGTGCGTCACCGCTGACACCCCGACCAGCATCATCGCCGACAAGATGGGTCTGACCGCTCCGTTCAAGAGCGCCAAGGAGACCACCAACGTCTTCTCGCAGCAGGCCGTTGCCATGGCCAAGGACGGCAAGAAGACCGTCGCTTGGGACTTCGTCTACATTCCCTCCGAGGAGTGGAAGAAGAACCTCAAGCAGGCTCTGATTGCCTACGCTGCCGATAACAGCAAGTGGGACGGCGTCAAGAACGCCTTCGTCGATGGCTGGAAGACCGAGAAGGCCGCTTCCGAGTAAGCAGTTGCTGCCCAAGCTATCTGATTAGCGACAGGGGGCGGGCAGACGTTGGTTTGCCCGCCCCCTGCATATTGAAAGGACCCTTTTATGGGCAAAGCACTCAAGCGCTGGTGGCCGCTCTTTATGCTGCCCACGTGTCTGGCGTTTATGATCGGGTTCGTGATCCCTTTTATCCAGGGCTTCTATCTCTCGTTCTGCCAGTTTATTATCATTAGTAACGCGCACTTTGTCGGTATCGAGAACTACGTGCGCGCGCTGTCCGATCCGCAGTTCTCCACGTCGTTCTTCTTTACCGTGGCGTTTGCCTTCCTGTCGACGGTGCTCATCAACGTGATCGCCCTCGCCATCGCGCAGGCGCTCACCCGCAAGGCGCTCAAAGGCACCAACATCTTCCGTACGATCTTCTTTATGCCGAACCTGATCGGCGGCATCGTGCTGGGCTACATTTGGCAGATTCTGATCAACTGCCTGCTCTCCAACATCGGCGCCGACCTTATCGCCCTTAACTCTGCTGCTGGCTTCTGGGGCCTTATCATCCTGACCCTGTGGCAGCAGGTCGGCTACATGATGATCATCTACATCGCTGGTCTGCAGTCCATTCCGTCCGACTACATCGAGGCCGCCAAGGTCGACGGCGCCACGGCATGGCAGACGTTTTGGAAGGTTAAGATCCCCAATCTGATGCCGACGATCACCATCTGCCTGTTCCTGTCCATCACCAACGGCTTTAAGCTGTTCGACCAGAACCTCGCCCTTACCGGCGGCGCCCCTGCGCACTCCACCGAGATGCTCGCCCTGAACATCTACAACACGTTCTATTCGCGTGCCGGTATCGCATGGCAGGGCATCGGTCAGGCCAAGGCGGTTATCTTCTGCATCCTGGTCGTAGCAATCTCCATGATCCAACTTAAGGCCACGAGGTCCAAGGAGGTGCAGCAGTAATGAAACGCGATAAGGCTATTAACCGCGCGCTCTCGATTTTCTTTACGATTCTGTCGCTCGCGTGGATCTACCCCGTGTTCATGATTGCGCTCAATTCCTTTAAAAAGGGAACTGCAATCAGCACCACCACGGCGTTCGATTTGCTTACGCCCGAGACGTTCAACGGCCTTGCAAACTACGTGCACGCTCTTAACGAGCAGGGCTTTGCCTCGGCGTTTATGTACTCGCTCATCATCACGGTCACGTCGGTCGTTCTGATTTTGGTGTGCTGCTCCATGTGCGCTTGGTACGTAGTGCGCGTCAACAGCAAGATTTCGAACTTCTTCTATTACCTGTTCGTGTTCTCGATGGTCGTGCCCTTCCAGATGCTCATGTTCACGCTGTCCAATTTGGCGGACCGCATCGGCTTCAACACGCCGTTCAACATCTGCTTTATCTACCTTGGCTTTGGCGCGGGCCTGGCGGTCTTTATGTTCGCCGGCTTTGTAAAGAACATCCCGCTCGAGATCGAAGAGGCGGCCATGATTGATGGCTGCAACCCGGTCCAGGTGTTCTTTAAGATCGTCCTCCCCATCATGAAGCCCACCTATCTTTCGGTCGGCATCCTCGAGACCATGTGGGTCTGGAACGACTACCTGCTGCCCTACCTTACGCTCGACTCCACCAAGTACAAGACCATTCCTATCTTGATTCAGTACTTCCGCGGCGGCTACGGCCACGTCGAGCTCGGCCCCATGATGGCCTGCATCATGATGGTCGTTGTCCCCATCGTCATCATGTACATCCTCTGCCAGAAGTACATCATCGACGGTGTGGTGGCAGGTGCCGTCAAGGGCTGATGCCGTAACTGTTTTGCAAGTTTTAGCGGCGCCCCTCAGCGCGGCGCCGCGTATCGAAAGGTAGAGACATGGCCGAGATCGTTCTCAAACATGTTCAGAAGGTGTATCCCAACAACGAGTCCAAAAAGAAGGGTTTCTTTGGCAAAAAGAAGAAGACCGAGGAGAAGAAGCACAACCTCAAGGTTACCGAGGACGGCGTGCTCGCGGTGGAGGACTTTAATCTCACCGTGCATGACCAGGAGTTTGTCGTTCTCGTTGGCCCGTCTGGCTGCGGCAAGTCCACGACGATGCGCATGGTCGCTGGCCTGGAGGACATCACTTCGGGCGACGTGCTCATCGACGGCAAGCGCGTCAACGACGTGGCGCCCAAGGACCGCGACATTGCCATGGTGTTCCAGAGCTATGCTCTGTACCCCAATATGACGGTGTACGAGAACATGGCGTTTACGCTTGAGCTCAAGAAGGTCCCCAAGGACGAGATCGACCGTAAGGTTCGCTCTGCTGCCGAGATCCTGGGCATTACCGAATATCTCGACCGTAAGCCCAAGGCGCTTTCGGGCGGCCAGCGCCAGCGTGTCGCTATCGGCCGCGCCATCGTGCGTGATCCTAAGGTCTTCCTGATGGACGAGCCACTGTCCAACCTGGACGCCAAGCTGCGTAACCAGATGCGTGCCGAGCTCATCAAGCTGCGCCACGAGATCAAGGGTACGTTCATCTACGTCACTCACGACCAGACCGAGGCCATGACCCTCGGCGATCGCATCGTGGTCATGAAGGACGGCGTCATCCAGCAGATTGCCACCCCGCAGGAGGTCTTCAACCATCCCGCGAACATCTTCGTTGCCGGCTTTATCGGTGTGCCGCAGATGAACTTCTTCGATGCCCAGCTGGTGCGCTCGGGCAACGGCTTCACCGTCAAGACCGAGGATATGAACGTGGCGCTCGCCCCCGAGACCTGTGCTCAGCTTGCTCTCAACTGGGATGGCGGCGACGTGAAGGAGATCACGGCCGGCGTGCGCCCCGAGCAGATTCTGCTTGCCGACAAGGACGAGGAGGGTGCGCTCCAGGGTACCGTCGAGGTGACCGAGCTCATGGGTTCGACCGAGCATGTCCACGTGACCGCTCCCGATGGCCAGTTCGTCCTGATCATTCCCGTTGTCGACCTTGAGGCCAAGGGCGCGCTCAAGGCGGGCGACTCCATCTGGTTCAAGTTCGAGAAGAACGCGACCCATCTCTTCGATAAGGTGTCTGGCAAGAACCTTATCTAGGCCCGGTGCATCCGGACCCTCCCTTTGGGCGACTGCGGTATTGCCATCCTTTTGCCGCGGTCACATATAAGGCTCCCCTCCCGTCCACTGGGCGAGAGGGGAGCCTTTCTTTGTGTTGGGGCTGTCTGACCGGTCGTTTGTCTCGATCTGTAACGGGTGAGGCTGATTTCGGACGTTAGATGTTACAGATCGAGACGGTTCTGCTGAGCTAACCATTTCATCTAAATCTGTAACACCAAAGGTGAATTTCAGCTGCTAGATGTTACAGATTGAGATAAACCCAAGGGGAGGGGCCGGTATGTCTCAATCTGTAACAGCTGGGGCCGTTTTTACCGAGTAGTTGTTACAGATCGAGATTCTTCGGTCGAGTCGGGTCACAGGGTAGCGTGCGGGCACAAAAAGCGGAGCCGCGTTGCCACGACTCCGCTTTCAAGAGGATGGGTAAAGGAAACAAAATTAGCTCAGGTGCCAAATCTCGTCGTTGTACTGGGAAATCGTGCGGTCAGACGAGAAGGTGCCGGCGTTGGCGATATTGATGAGCGTCTTGCGCATCCAGGCGTCCTGGTCCTCGTAGTCGGCCAGCACGCGCTCCTTGGTCTGGATGTACTCCTCAATGTCGAGCAGGGCCATAAACCAGTCCTTGCCCTTAATGTCGTCGTGCAGGCGCTGCAGGCGCTCGGCGTTGCCGGTCGCCATAAAGGCGGGGTTGGTGATGAAGTCCACCAGCAGTTTAATGCCGGGCTTGCGGTAGAGCGCACCGGCGTTGTAGGTGCCGTCGGCGTAGAGCTGCTCGACCTGTTTGGACGAGGCACCAAAGGTATAGATGTTCTCGTCGCCCACGAGCTCGGCAATCTCCACGTTGGCGCCGTCAAGCGTGCACAGGGTTAGGGCGCCGTTGAGCATGAACTTCATGTTGGAGGTGCCGCTCGCCTCCTTGGAGGCCAGGCTGATCTGCTCGGAGATATCAGCGGCGGGGATCACGCGCTCGGCGGCGGTGACGTTGTAGTTCTCGATCATGACGACCTGCAGGTAGGGAGCCACGTCGGGGTCGTTTGCAATCCACTGCGACAGCGTCAAGATCAGATGGATGATGTCCTGCGCGATAGTGTAGGCAGGCGCCGCCTTGCCGCCAAAGATGATGGTGACGGGGTGCTTAGGTCTGTTGCCGTTCTTGATATCGAGGTACTTCCAGATGATGTAGAGCGCGAGCATCTGCTGACGCTTGTACTCGTGGATGCGCTTGACCTGGACGTCGATGATGGCGTTGGAGGGAATGGTCACGCCCTGCTCGAGCGCCATGAACTGGCGCATGATGACCTTGGCCTCGACCTTGGTGGCGGCCAGGCGCTCAAGAACGTCCTTGTCGTCGGCGAGCTTGGCGAGTTTGCTCAGATCGCCGGTGCTGCGCCAGTCGGTGCCGATCACATCGTCGAGCAGGCTGGCGAGCGCGGGGTTGGCCCCATGGATCCAGCGGCGGAAGGTGATGCCGTTGGTCTTGTTGGAGAACTTCTCGGGATAGATCTCGTAGAACGGATGAAGCTCGGTGTCCTCCAGGATCTTGGTGTGGAGGGCGGCTACGCCGTTGATGGAGAAGCCAAAGTGGATGTCCATGTGGGCCATGTGGACGGTGTCCTGCTCGTCGATGATGGCGACGCGCGGGTCATCGTGCTCGGCTTTCGCAATCTCATCGAGCTTGACGATAATGTCGGCGATGGCAGGGGAGACCTTCTGCAGGCTGGCGAGCGGCCACTTCTCGAGCGCCTCGGCAAGAATCGTGTGGTTAGTGTAGGCGACCATGGAGCGTACGATGGTCACGGCCTCGTCAAACTCGATGTCATGCTCGGTGGTGAGCAAGCGAATGAGCTCGGGGATGACCATGGTGGGGTGCGTGTCGTTAATTTGGACCACGGCGTAGTCGGCCAGATCGTGCAGGTTGCTGCCGCGCTCGATGGCCTCGTCGATCAGGAGCTGGGCGGCGTTGCTTACCATGAAGTATTCCTGGTAGATGCGAAGTAGGCGGCCCTGCTCGTCGGAATCGTCGGGGTAGAGGAACAAGGTGAGGTTCTTGGCGATCTCGGTCTTGTCGAAGTCGATGGAGCTGCCGGGGACCAGGCCGTCGTCGACGCTCGCCAGGTCGAACAGGCGCAGGCGGTTCTTGGTGGGCTGGCCGTAACCGGGCACATCGATGTTGACGAGCTTGGAGGTAACGGCAAAATCGCCGAACTCGACGGTGTAGGAGCGGTCATCGTCGACCAGGATGTCCTGCTCACCGAGCCACTCGTCGGGGACGGCCTTCTGCTGGTTGTCGACAAAGCGCTGACGGAACAGACCGTAGTGATAGTTGCTGTCTCTTATACACATCTCCGAGCCCACGAGACGG